>JANPCT010001037.1:0-1674 GCA_031431095.1 Acidobacteriota bacterium
GGCGTACGCCGGATGTTCGTCAATGCCTGCTACTGGGCCGTCGGACTCGAGGACAAGATCCCCGCCAGGTCCGACGTGGCGCTCGTCGGCTCGTATACCCCGCGGAAGAGTGACTTCGGCGGGTATCGGAAGGGTGTCAAGCCCGTCGACCTGCAGCAGAACCTCAGCACCGACGAACTCGCGGAGGTGCCGGCCAACGACCGCGAGGCGGAGTTCTACCGCATGACCGACGTCCCGATGCCGTCCGGCGCAGTGATGGAGGCGGGCAGCCTTCTCCGTCTGCCCGACGGACGTCTCGCGGTCGGAACGCGGCGAGGTGAAATCTACGTCTCTACCGGAGCCGAGGCGACGCCGCCAGCGCCCCGATGGAAACTGTTCGCCACAGGGCTCACGGAAGTCTTCGGTCTCGCGTGGCGTGACGGTGTGCTCTACGCCACGCAGCAGAGCGAAGTGACGCGCCTGCGCGACACCGACGGCGACGGGCGCGCGGATCGGTTCGAGACGATGAGCGATGCGTGGGCGTGGGGCGGCGAGCACGAGTTCACGTTCGGATCGGGCTTCGATCGTGACGGGGCGATCTGGACCGTGCACGGACTCACGGGCAGCTACACCTCCGACCGGCTGTTTCGCGGCTGGGCGCTGCGTCATTTCCCCGACGGCCGATGGGAGGCGATGGCCAGCGGCCTGCGCAGTCCCGGCGGGATTGCCTTCAATATGGAGGGCGACGCGTTCTACGCGGAGAGCCAGGGGCCCTGGAACAGCGCGTGTTCCTTGAAGTACCTCCGGCCCGGCGGCTTCATGGGGCATCCTGCCGGCAACACGTGGTACGACCAGGCGCCGAACATGGGGCCGCGCCCAGCCGACCCGACAGGCGGCCAGGCCGGGCGCCGATACCTCGACGCCCAGCGCATCCCGCAATACGTGCCGCCCGCCGTCACGTTTCCGTACAAGAAGATGGGCCAGAGCGCCACCGCCGTAATGCTCGATGCATCAGGCGGGGCGTTTGGTCCCTTCGCGGGACAGTTTTTCGTTGCCGATTACGCGCTGGCCATCGTGATGCGCGCCGAGATGGAGAAGGTGAACGGCGTGTATCAGGGCGCGTCCTACCCATTTCGCCAGGGCTTCGCGACGGGGCTCATCGGCGGCGCGCTCACCGAACACGGCCAGATGTTCACCGGCGGCAGCAAGCGGGGCTGGCCGGTGCGCGCGCCGGCCGAGCGGGCGCTGCAGCGGCTCGACTGGACCGGCAAGACGCCCTTCGAAGTGCACTCGATGCGCGTGAAGCCCGACGGCTTCGAACTGCGCTTCACCTCACCGGTCGACGCGGCGACGGCTCGCGACCCGGGCAGCTACGTGCTCGAGACCCATACCCATCACTTCTACGCCGCGTACGGCGGCCCGGAAATCGAGCAAGCCGATCAGCGCATCACCTCCGCCGTGCCGAGCGCCGACGGCCTCAGCGTCCGTCTCGTCGTGGACAAGCTCGTGGCCGGCCACATCCATGAGTTGCACCTGCCCGGCCTCCGCGACCGTCACGGCGACCCGCTGCTGCATGACGTCGCGTATTACACGATGAACCAGATTCCCGCCAGATAGACGGCGAACTGGTCATCGATCACGAAATCCGCGGTACCCAGCACGGCAGGACATGGTCGTGCCGTTCAGGACCACGGT
>JANPCT010001038.1:0-7180 GCA_031431095.1 Acidobacteriota bacterium
CGCATAGGTCACCGCCGCGCGCCACGCTTGCCATCCCAGCTGACACGATGCGATCGCGAGCGTGCCAGCAAGGACACGGCGCAGCGCGCGTGACCGGGTCATCTCGATGAGCGTCGCGAATCCGGAGCCGGCGAGGGCGAACGCCACGACGTAGAACGGCAGCAGGTTCCAGGGCGTCTTGTACGGAATCGCCGAAAAAGTCGCCGCCGCGATGGCGACGTCGCAGGTGAGGTATCGCGTCCAGAAGGCCGTGTCAGGACGCGCACCATCGCGCTGGCGCCACGCGGTGACTGCACCGACGACGGCCAGCACCACGACGAGACCCTCGCTCCACTTCACGCCGCCAGACGAGGTATATGCGAGCAGGCGAAGGTAGTAATGCCAGGGGTGTGCGTGGCTGGCGGGATCGACACCGCGGGCCAGGTATGTACCGGCGCCGCGGAATGGTTCGAGGATTCCCGCCGGCGAAGTGAAAAAGGATGAATAGAACAGCGCCGCAACGGCGACTGCCGCAGCGAGGCTCGCGAGGAGAGGCGCGCGCCAGCGGCCGTCGGTCAGCGCGTTGCGCGGCCGTCCTGATCCGCGCGACGACCAGGCGATCACGCTCGCCAGGACCGCGGCGGGCAGCACGATGACCGACGTCTCCTTGGTGGCGACGGCCAGGCCGGCCGCGACGCCCGCCAGTATCCACCACGCGCGGCCGCCGTTCGTCGCGATACGTCCAACGGCGATGACGAACGCGAGCGTGAAGCAGGCCAACAGCGCTTCCTGGATGAACATCCGCGAGTAGAAGACCATCGCGGGCGAGAGCGCCATGAGCACGGCGGCGACGGCTGTCGCGGTCCGGCCGATTCCCACCGACAGGAACGGGAGGAGCAGAATCGTCGCCGCGCCGAACACGACGGGCACGCGGCGGAGCGTCACTTCATCGAGTGATGCGAGCGAGTGCCGTCCGCCGGACCACGCGGATGGCAGCGTCAGGTAGTAGAGGGTGGGACCGTGATGTTCACGGTAGTCGTAACGATACTCGCCGCGCTCGAGCAGGTCGCCGAACTTGATCGCCTGGTTCGCCTCGTCGTGGTGCATCGGGCGCACGTCCAGCCGGGCACCGCGCAGCGCGAGCGCGGCCGCCAGCGCAATCGCAACGAGGGCACCGGCGCCGGCGCGCGTCATTTCGGCAAGCCGTAGACCTCGACTTCGACGTAGTGGTTCAGATCGTTCGTGGTGTTGCTCTTCGACGAGAGCCGGACGTAGCGGCCCTTCGCGCCATTCGCATCGAACAGCCTGCCCTCGGCGACCTCGATGTACTCTTTGTCTTTCCCCTGTCCGAGCTTCGACGAGTTGTCGTGATCGTTGTTGAAGATCGTCGTCACGCCGGCCTTGAACGCCGGGTCGTCGGAGACCTGAACGGTCACGTCGTGATAGATGCGAGCCTGGCTGTGGAAGTGCCACGCGAGAATCGCGGAGAGCGGGTGGGACGCTCCGAGATCGATCTGCACCCACTGCACGCCCGGCCCCAACTCGACGAAGTACCCGTCACCGCCCGACTTCTCTCCATCGGTGATCATGTCGAGCTCGCCGATGACGGGATTGGCGTCGCTGGAGGTGACCTTCTTCTTCCCGGAGAGCAGCACGGTGCCCTTCGGCACGAGGAACGGGGCCCTGGATTTTCCTGTAACCACCTCGAGGTTGGGGCTTTTCAGGTTCGTGGGCGTGCCAATGAACATTGGCTTGGGGAGCTTCAGCTTCAGCTCTTCCTTGCCGGGAGTGGTCTGTGCCGCGAGAGAGACGAAGGCCGCGAGCAGCGCGACTGAGCTCGCGAGAATGATCTTCTTCATGAGGTCCTCAGGAGGTGAAAACGTCCGGTGCTGTTGGACAATGCCGGCGGACTTGCGTCCCAGTGCGGATTGTACACTCGGGACGGCGCGTCAATTGGCCGCCACAGTCGGGATGCCGTTCGAAGACCGCTACGTGCCGTACCGATCTCGAGCCGCCACCTCGACGGCCGTCGCTGCCTCCCGAATTCCGGGCGAACCCTGACGGGACGGAATGGCCGGGAGCCCTACATCCAGCCGCGCTATCACGGCGCCCCGGTTGCTCAGGCATAATGCACCGGACGTGGGCCCGCAGCCATCGGCCGCCAGAATCGACGCGCTCGGCTGGGCGCTCGAAACCAGTCTTAGCGTGGTCTACGCCGCCGGCGCCGATGGCCGTGTGGTCTTCACCAACGCCGCGGCACGAGCGCGCTGGGGCGACGCGGCCACACGCGGCGCGCCTGCCTTTGACCTCTTCCCCGGCGAGGCGGGCGGGCTCCTCGCCGAAGTCGCGGCCCGGGTGCTCACGAGCGGAGAGAGCGCCTCCTTCGACGCCGGGGAACTCGGCCCGGGCGGCGTGCGCGCGTGGGCGTGCTTTGCGCTCTCGCCCCTGCGCGAGGGCGAGGCTATCACCGGCTATCTGTGCATCGCCACCGACACGACTGCCCTCAAGCGCTCCGAGCTCCGGCTCCGGCGCAGCGAACAGCTCATGGTCGACACCCAGGGCGTCGCCCACCTCGGTACCTGGGAATGGGACATCAGCGAGCCGACGGCCCAATGGTCCGACCAGCTCTATCAGATCTACGGGTTGACGCGCGATCAGTACACGCCCAGCTACGAGGCGTACCTCACGATGGTGCATCCCGACGATCGCCAGCGCGTGATCGACGCGACCAACCGGGTGTTCCATGAGCACGTGCCCTACTCCCACGACGAGCGCATCTTCCGCCCCGACCGATCTCTCCGCCACCTGCACACGTGGGCGTATCCCGTGCTCGACGACGCCGGCACGCTCATGCGCCTGGTCGGCGTGTGCCAGGACATCACCGACCAGAAGCTCGCCGAGGAGCAGGTTCTGGAGCTCAACGCCGCGCTCGAGCGCCGGGTTGCTGAGCGCACCCGCACCATCGAGACCTCGTTGCGCGACGTCGAA
Organism: Acidobacteriota bacterium; assembly: GCA_031431095.1. Taxonomy (GTDB): domain Bacteria; phylum Acidobacteriota; class Vicinamibacteria; order Vicinamibacterales; family 2-12-FULL-66-21; genus JAICSD01. The sequence continues at coordinate 2,968 of JANPCT010001038.1, forward strand.
GCGTTCAACGCGACGGTGAGCCATGATCTGCGCGCGCCGCTCTCGGTCATCGGGCTGAGCTGCGCCGTGATCTCGCAGGGCAAGGACGACGACCTGCCTCCGCGCGTCGTCGACGGTCTGGCCCGCATCCGGCGCTCGGTGTCGTACATGACCGAACTCGTCGACGACCTGCTCGCGCTCGCGCACGTGAGCAACGCGCCGCTCGAACGCTCGGAGATCGACCTCTCGTCCCTGTGCGACGAGATCGTGTCGAACCTCCGTTTCACCTCGCCCGAACGCAAGGCCACCGTCGACATCGCGCCCGGTCTTCGCTGCACTGGCGACGCCAGCCTCATGCGCGCCGCCATGGAGAACCTGATCGGCAACGCATGGAAGTACTCCTCGCGCGTCCCGCATCCGCGGATCACGATCGGCACGGCGGACGTCGATGGCCGCGACGCCTTCTTCGTCCGCGACAACGGCGTGGGCTTCGACATGAAGGAGGCGCATCGCCTCTTCGCGCCCTTCGAGCGGCTCCACGCGTCGAACGAGTTCGAGGGCACGGGCGTGGGCCTCGCTGCCGTGCAGCGCATCATGCAGCGCCACGGCGGACGCATCTGGGCCCAGAGCGAGCCCGGTCAGGGCGCGACGTTCTTCTTCGAGATTCCCTGAACCGGCCGGGCGGGCGCTGCGGGCGTCGTCATGGGTGGGCGCGACACGGGGGCTCGGTCTCGAATTCGAGAATCGGACGTTATCCCGCTGTTCATGGTGCGGACGAACAGGACGCCCCGCGATAGAGCGGGCGTGGCCACGATCGGCTCTCCCATGTCGTTCGTCGCGATATGGCGGAAGGTCCGATCCGCCGCGACGCTCTAAGAACCACGGCAATTGGCCACAGTGGCGCATCGACCGAGAGATCGTCTTCAACACGGCTCCAATTGGAAGGGAGGGTTTTGCCGCGCCAGTGCACACAACCGGTACGGCCTTTCGTATCGTCAGCGGGTAGACTGTTGGCACTCTTTGCCATGCTCCCCGGCACGCGACTCGGCCCGCACGAGATCCTGATCGCCATCGGCGCCGGTGGCATGGGCGAAGTCTATCGGGCCCGCGACACCACGCTCGATCGCGACGTCGCCCTCAAGATCCTGCCCGCGTCCTTCGCGGCCGATCCCGATCGGCTGATGCGCTTCACGCGCGAGGCGAAGACGCTCGCGTCGCTCAATCACCCGAACATCGCGCAGATCTACGGCATCGAAGAAACGGACGGCGTCCGCGCCTTGGTCATGGAACTCGTCGAGGGCGAGGACTTGTCGGCGGTCATCGCCGGCGGCCCGCTCGCGCTCGCCGATGCCCTGCCGATCGCGAAGCAGATCGCAGACGCCCTCGAGGCCGCGCACGAGCAAGGGATCATTCATCGCGCTCTGAAGCCGGCCAATCTGAAGGTCCGCGACGACGGCACGGTGAAGGTGCTCGACTTCGGTCTCGCCAAAGCGCTCGCGACGGATGGCACAAGCACGGCGGCGGAAAGCGTCTCGATGTCGCCGACGCTCACGTCGCCCGCGATGACGGCGATGGGCATGATCCTTGGCACCGCCGCCTACATGTCGCCCGAACAGGCGGCCGGCAAAGCGGTCGACAAGCGCAGTGATATCTGGAGCTTCGGCGTGGTGCTCTACGAGATGCTCACGGGCGAACGATTGTTCGCCGGCGAGACGATCTCGCACACGCTGGCTGATGTGCTGCGGGCGCCGATTGATTTCGGGAAGCTGCCAGCGTCGACGCCGGCGCCGATTGCGGAGTTGCTGACCCGCTGCCTCGACCGCACGCTGAAGGCACGGCTGCGAGACATTGGCGAGGCAAGAATCGCTCTCGATCGCGGTCTGGCGCATCCCGGACGAACAGCGGCGCAGGCGACGACTCCATCACTATCAAGGCCTCGCTTGCGCTGGGTCGCGGCGGTGGCCATCCCGAGCGTCGTGGCGGCCGCTCTGGCGTTCGTCCATTTCCGCGAGAAGCCTCCGGTTACGCCGGTGCAGCGGTTCACTGTCGCGCTCCCTCAGAACGGCGGGATCTACAACATTGCCCTCTCCCCAGATGGCAGCCACGTGGTGATGGCGGCCATCGTGAGTGACAAACCGCAGCTCTGGCTGCGGGCGCTCGACACGTTCGAGTGGCAGCCGATGGCGTTCACCGACGGGGCCACGTATCCGTTCTGGTCGCCGGACAGCCGCTTCATCGCCTTCTTTGCGGATGGCAAGCTGAAAAAGATCGCCGCGACTGGCGGACCGGCGCAGGCGCTCTGCGACGCACCCGATGGCCGGGGCGGATCGTGGAGCCGCGACGACGTGATCCTGTTCACGCCGGCGTACACCGGCGTCGCCATCCAACGGGTGCCTGCCGCGGGGGGCGTCCCGGCCGACGTGACGAAGACCCGTCGGGGCGAACGGTTCCCGTTCTTTCTGCCCGACGGGCGGCATTTTCTGTATCTGTTCAGGAGCGGGACGTCCGAGAACGGCATCTATCTGAGTTCGCTCGACGGCATGGAGCCCCGGCGGATTCTGCCTGATGTGTCGAGTCCGGTGTTCGCGCCTCCGCCGAGCAACGGCGCGTCCGGCACGATCGGGCACGTGCTGTTTGTGCGAGATCGCACACTGATGGCGCAGCCTTTCGATACGAGGAGCTCCGAGCCCGCGGGCGAGGCCTTCCCGGTGGCCGATGGGGTGACGACGACGATGACCACGTTCTACACGCCGGCGACGGTATCGGATCGCGGGATCCTGCTGTACGCAAGCGACGGGGCGGCCGTGTCCAACCAGCTGGTCTGGTACGACCGCCGTGGGACGGTGCTCGGTCGAGTGGGCGCGCCGGGGAACCGGATGGATCCGGACCTGTCACCCAGTGAGCAGTCGGTCGCGTTCCGGCGGACCTCCCGCACGGGTTACGACCTCTGGCTGTGGGATCTCCCCCGCGGTACGGAAACTCGCCTCACGACCGAGCCGTCGTTCAACCTCACCCCCGTCTGGTCGCCCCGGGGCGACCGCATCGTCTTCTCCTCGAATCGGAGGGCGGGCGTCTCCGACCTCTTCGAGAAAGTTGTGGGTACGGGCGGCGAAGGTACCTCGCTCGTCGAGGACCCGAATGCGAAGTTCCCGACGCAATGGTCACCGGACGGCCGCTTCGTCGTCTATACGGCGGGCGATCCCAGGAACAAGTGGGACATCTGGGTGGTGCCGATGGACGGCCCTGAGACTGGCTCGTCCCGGCGAACGGCGCGGCCCTTCCTGCAGGGGCCGGACAGCGAAGTGATGGGCCAACTGTCACCCGACGGCCGCTGGATGGCGTACGTCTCGGATCAGTCGGGCAGGCGAGAGGTCTATGTGCGGGCCTTCCCCTCCGCCGAAGGCCAGGTGATGGTCTCGGCGGCGGGCGGGGAGATGCCGCGCTGGCGCCGCGACGGCCAGGAGTTGTTCTTCGTCGTGGCGGACGGACGGTTGATGGCCGTGCCGGTGCGGACCGGCGCCGGGCCGAAGCCCGCGCTTGACGCCGGAGCGGCCGTCGCGCTGTTTGACGCACCGATCGTACGGAGCACCTCCGCACGCACCGTCATCGCGATCCAGTACAGCGTCACCGCGGACGGTCAGCGGTTCCTGATCAACACGGCGAGCGGCTCGGGCGACGCGACGGCGCCGCCGTTGAACGTGGTAGTGAACTGGCGGGCCGGAGCGACCACGCGCTGATCGGTCGGCCACCCGTGGCCGATCGCGGTGACGCTGAATTGGCAGACGTGGGCTCGAGAGCTGAACTCTCTCCTATAATCACCGCACCCTGATGAGTCTGCTCCTCGGCACGCGACTCGGCCCGTACGAGATCCATCTCCGGAGCATTGCGGTCGTTCCGGAGGCGGGTTGTGATCGCGATCATCTCAAGCAGAGACGCCGGCGTGCCATCCAACAAATACAGCACCGGATAAGCGTGGCCGGACGTGTCGTAGCTCGCCGGAAGGCGAACAAACGCCTTCCTGTCTAACCCAGAATCGTGGACCTCATCGTCCGCGTGGTGCCCAGCGCCGCGCTTACTTCTTGGGCAAATGCCAGTCGCGGAGATCCCAGAGTCAGAAGCTTCGACCGGCGGAAGTCTTTCGGTTGCTTATGGTAGGCCCGTCGATCTGCTCGTCGAAGGAACGAAACTGAAGATTGGCTGGCCGTTCGGGACGAGTTTCGCAACTGGCTGATCC
>JANPCT010001039.1:0-7110 GCA_031431095.1 Acidobacteriota bacterium
CCTCACCGCCACTTAGAACCCAGATGTCTGATCTCGTCGACGTCCGCTAGTTCCTCCTCGAGAGCGAGTTCGAATAAGTCGCGCTCGACGCCGAGGAGCGTCGGATAGTGCCCCCTCCGACGGCGGTCCCGCGTCTTCGACAGGCATCTCGGGGGGCGAAGTCTACTCTGCGACGTCCCGAACGTCGCGCCCCGCCGGCGACCTCCATTTACGTGTGTTAGATTGAGGTCACTGCGATCGACCTCGAAGGGATTGACGCATACGGACGCTTTCTGCCTGGACAAATCACGCGATGGCCGATCAGGAGCAGTTGGCGGGCTACGACGATGATGTGACCGACCGGACTGCGGAGCCGCGGGTGCTCGAGACCCCGCCCAGTATTCCCGCCGCGTGTTCTCCGGAGCTCAGGACTCTCGTCGCGATCGCTGTGGGGGCGATCGTCGTTGCGACGCTGTACATCGCTCAGGAAGTTCTCGTCCCCATTACGTTGGCCGTCATGCTGTCCTTCGTCCTCTCCCCCCTTGTTGATGTCCTTCGGCGGCTCGGATTGTGGCGGGCCGCCGCAGTTGCGGTGAGCGTGCTCGTCGCGTTGGGAGTCATCGGTCTGATTGGCGCGCTGCTCGGGAGTCAGGTCGCCACCCTTGCCGCCGATGTCCCGAGTTATGTCGAGGCGGTCCAGAGCAAAACGGAGAGAATTCAGGCTCTTGCCACTAGCCGTGTCGCGTCAATCACGCGGCTCCTTGGCGGGGGCAAGCCTGCGACGGCCCCGGTCGCCGCTCCAGCCGTCCGGCCGCGAGGGGCCAAACCCGACGCGGCGGCTCTTGCTGCAGGCACGCAACAACAGCCGCTCGTCGTCGAAGTCGCAACGCCAAAAGCCTCGGTGCTCGCGGTTGCCCGGGCCGTTATCGCGCCGGTCCTTGGACCCCTCGAGACGACGGTCATTGTGCTGATCGTGGCGATTTTCATTCTGATGCAACGCGAGGACCTGCGCGACAGGTTCATACGTCTCTTTGGGACCACGGATCTGCACCGGACGACAATCGCGATGGACGACGCGGGCCAACGCCTGAGCCGATACTTCGTGTCGCAGCTGTGCGTCAATGCCTGCTTCGGTGTGGTGATCGGGATGGGACTCTGGCTGATCGGAGTACCGTCCGCAGCGCTCTGGGGGGTGCTGGCAGGCCTGCTGCGGTTCGTCCCATACGTCGGGCCGCTGCTCGCGGCGGTGGCCCCGCTGACGCTTGCGGCGGCAGTCAGTCCCGGTTGGTCGACAACAATCTACGTGGCGCTGCTGTTCGCGATCGTAGAGCCTCTCACCGGGTATGTGGTCGAGCCACTGCTCTACGGCCACTCCACCGGGCTGTCTCCCACGTCCGTCATTGTTGCCGCGGTCTTCTGGACGTGGATTTGGGGTCCGGTCGGCCTCATCCTTTCCACGCCTCTGACGCTCTGCCTCGTGGTCATGGGGCGCCATGTTAAATCGCTGGAGTTCTTCGACGTACTGCTCGGCGACAGACCTGCACTGTCGGAAGTGAACCGCTTCTACCAGCGCACACTCGCAAATGACCCGGACGAGGCGCTCGATCAGGCGGAGAAGATGCTCGCGGATCGGTCGCTCGTCGACTACTACGACAGCGTCGTCCTGCCGGGGCTGACACTCGCCGCCGCCGACGAGGCTCGCGGGACGATCAGCCGCCAGCGCGCCGCCGAAATGACGCGCTCAATACTCGCCGTCATCGGCGACCTCAACGAGCATGTCGATGCAACTCACACGGGCACTTCGAATCAGGAGCGGGCAACACCGGGAACCTCCACCGGAATCGTCGCGTGCGTAGGGGGTCGCGGCCCGTTCGACGATGTCGTGTCGGCGATGCTGGCGCAGTTGTTGGCTCAGCGAGGGGTCGCGTCGCGTAGAATCCTCCACGCATCTGTCTCGCGTGAGATGATCGCGCAGCTGGATTTATCGGCCTTCAGAGTCATCACCGTGTCCTATCTGGACCTGGGCGGAGCGCCGGCCCACCTGCGGTACCTGATCCGCCGACTTCGGCACCGCGCTCCCAACGCGGCAGTCATCACTGGCCTATGGTCCAAGGGCGAGGCGGTGTTGGACCAGCCGGAGCAACAGAAAGCGCTCGCTGCCGATCGGTACGTCGCCTCCATGCGTGAAGCGGTCGACGCGACGTTAGCGGCGTTGGCCGAACCAAGGGGATCGCAGGACCCGGGCCCTCGGAGTAGCGCCGATGAGACCGCGTCGAGTCTAAACACATAGATCTGCGATTCTCACAGCGAGACTGCGTGGTCGAGCCGACGCATTGTCTGCGGTGTTTGCCGCGCGACTGAAACGGGCATCGCCGTCACACGTGGTGCCGCGCCCGCATGGCCGCCGGCCGCCCGGCACTATTGGAACCTTGGTTGATTCCTGGCAGCCGCTCTCGCCGGCGCGCAGAACCCGGTACCGCACCTTCTGCCCGTCCACCCCCTCGGCATCGGTTCCATCGCTCGCGCGGCGAACGTCTAGCGCATCCGGCACCAGGTCGTGCTGCGCACTAGATCGATCCCGCCTCCACCATGTAGTTGTTCGCGGTGCACATCGCGGAATCGTCCGAGGCGAGGAAGAGCGCCATCCGGGCGACGTAGACCGGTTCGATCGGATCCGGCAGGCACTGCGCCGCGAGCTGCGCGCTCAGGCCGCTCGGCGTGACCCACAGGCGCTTCTGCCGTTCGGTCATCGTCCAGCCGGGGACGAGCGTGTTGACGCGGATCCGGTGCGGCCCGAGGTCACGGGCCATACCTCGTGTGAGGCCATGCACAGCGGCCTTGGCCGTCGTGTAGACGGGAAACCCGCCGCCGGCGCGCCACCACGAGTCCGATCCCAAATTGATGATCGAGCCGCCGCCGGCCGCGATCATGCCGGGCGCGACCGCCTGGATCGCGAAGAACATGTGACGCAGGTTCGTCGCAATGCGCTCGTCGTAGAACCCGGGCGTGACGTCTTCCCACCGGTGACGGTCGTCACGCGCGGCGTTGTTGACCAGCACGCGTGCCGGACCGTGCGCCTCCGCGAGCGCCGCGGCCGCGCGCCTGAGCGCGTCGATATCCCGGAGATCGCACGCCTCGAACCGGACCTGACCGCCACCGGCCTGCAGTTCGGCCGCGAGCAGATCGCCGTGCTCGACGTCGAGGTCGAGAAATCCGACGCGCGAGCCCTGGCCGGCAAAGGCGCGGACGATCTCCATGCCGATGCCGGACGCTCCGCCCGTCACGAGGACGCTCGCGTCCCGAAGGCTGGGATAGGTCGCGAACGAGGGTTCTTCGGAAAATTCCATACTAAAGGCTAGCCGCCCGTTCCCCCTGAGCGCACTCCCGCACCATCGTCAGATAGCGCTGAGCGCTCTTCATCGTGACTCAGGGGCAGTTTACAGGAACGCCTCGGCAATCGAGTCGATCCGGAGGGCGCGGACGCTCCTCGACACGAAGCAGAGTCCCTCCCGTATCGAGGTCGGCGGCAACCGCCTGGTGTTCTCGCTACAGGAGGTGATGGGGAACTGCTGGCCGGTCACGCCGAGGTCATGGCGCTCGACTTTTTGCGCGAGTAGCCCCTGAAAGCTTCGCTTTGTCGGTCTCGCGTGCACCCAGGTGCCAGTGCGCTGATACTGTTAGGCAGGTGAAAACACTGGTCATTGCGGAGAAGCCGTCCGTGGCGCAGGATATCGTGCGCGCGCTCACGGACGTGGCCGGCAAGTTCGACAAGCACGACGAGCATTTTGAGAACGACTCCTACATCGTCACCAGCGCCGTGGGACACCTGCTGGAGATCCAGGCCCCCGAAGAATTCGATGTAAAGCGCGGCAAATGGAGCTTCGCCAATCTGCCGGTGATTCCCCCCCGTTTCGATCTGAAACCGGTGGAACGCTCCAAGGGCCGGCTCAACGCGGTGGTGAAGCAGGCCCGGCGTAAAGACGTCAACCGGCTCGTGAACGCGTGTGACGCGGGGCGCGAAGGGGAGTTGATCTTCCGCCAGATCGAACAATACGCGGGAGGGAAAGCGCCCCTCGGCAAGCCCGTGCGGCGGCTATGGCTGCAGTCGATGACACCGCAGGCCATCCGCGATGGCTTCCAGGCGCTCCGCAGCAACGAGCAAATGCACGGCCTGGCCGACGCCGCACGGTCCCGCTCGGAGGCGGATTGGCTGGTCGGCATCAACGGCACCCGCGCGATGACCGCCTTCAACTCGCGCGACGGCGGTTTCTTCCTGACCACGGTGGGGCGCGTGCAGACGCCGACGCTCGCCGTCGTGGTCGAGCGCGAGGAACGCATCCGCAAGTTCGTGAGCCGCGACTACTGGGAGATTCACGCCAGCTTCCGCGCCGCCGCCGGCGACTACCCGGGCAAATGGTTCGACCCGGCGTGGAAGAAGAATGAGGACGACGGCGAGATCAAGGCCGATCGCGTCTGGAGCGAAAGAGAAGCCGCGGCCATCGCCGATGCCGTGCGCGGCCAGGCGGCCGTCGTAACCGAAGAGTCGAAGCCGACTACGCAGGCCAGCCCGCTCCTCTTCGACCTCACCTCGCTGCAGCGCGAGGCCAACGGCCGGTTTGGCTTTTCCGCCAAGGGGACCCTGTCGATCGCCCAGAGTCTGTACGAGCGGCACAAGGCGCTGACCTATCCGCGCACCGATTCGCGGGCGCTGCCCGAGGACTATCTCCCCGTGGCGCGGGACACCTTCCAGATGCTGGCGAAGAGCGGCATGACGCACCTCCAGCCGCACGCCCGGATGGCCCTCGACAACGGCTACATCAAGCCGAGCCGCCGCATCTTCGACAACGCCAAGGTCAGCGATCACTTCGCGATCATTCCGACCCTCGAAGCGCCGAAGAATCTCTCGGAGGCTGAGCAGAAGCTCTACGATCTCGTCGCGCGCCGCTTCATGTCGGTGTTCTTCCCGTCCGCGGAATACCTGGTCACAACCCGGATCTCGCGTGCGGTGGAGCACAGCTTCAAGACCGAGGGCAAGGTACTGGTCTGGCCCGGCTGGCTGGCGATCTACGGCAAGGAAGCGCAGGACGAGAATACCGAAGGGCCGCAGAGCCTGGTCCCGGTCACCCCGGGTGAAGCAGTGGCCGCCGAAACCGTCACGCCCAAGGCGCTCAAGACCCGGCCGCCCGCCCGCTACTCGGAAGCCACGCTGCTTGGCGCCATGGAAGGCGCCGGCAAGCTGGTGGAAGACGACGAGTTGCGGGATGCGATGCAAGAGAAGGGGCTCGGCACTCCTGCGACACGCGCGTCGATCATCGAAGGCCTGCTCAACGAGAAGTACATGCTCCGTGAGGGGCGCGAGCTGATTCCGACCGCGAAGGCGTTTCAGCTCATGACACTGCTGCGCGGTCTCGGCGTGGAGGAGCTCTCCAAGCCGGAGCTGACCGGCGAATGGGAGTTCAAGCTGGCGCAGATCGAGCACGGCAAGCTCGAGCGCGACGAGTTCATGCGCCAGATCGCCGACATGACGCGGCACATCGTCAAGAAGGCCAAGGAATACGACCACGAGACCGTGCCGGGCGACTATGCGACGCTCGCGACGCCGTGTCCCAATTGCGGCGGCGTGGTGAAGGAAAACTACCGCCGCTACACCTGCAGCGGCAAGAACGGCACCGGCACCGACGGCTGCGGCTTCTCCTTCGGCAAAACCCCCGGTGGACGCACCTTCGAGCCCGCCGAAGTGGAGGAGTTCCTGCGCGACAAGCGGATCGGTCCGCTCGACGGGTTCCGCTCGAAAGCCGGCTGGCCGTTCTCCGCCGAGCTCGTTCTCAAGTACAGCGAGGACGACAAGAACTGGAAGCTCGAGTTCGACTTCGGCAACGACGGCGAGGAGACCGGCGAGCTCGTCGACTTCAGCGGCCAGGAAGAGCTCGGCCTCTGCCCCAAGAGCGGCGGCCGCGTTTACGAGCTGGGCCGCAACTACGTCTGCGAACACGCCGTCCTCACCGAGGCACAGCCGGAGACGACGTGCGACTTCAAGAGCCGCAAGATCATCCTGCAGCAGCCGGTCGAGCGCGAGCAGATGACCAAGCTGCTGGCCACGGGCAAGACTGATCTGCTGGACAAGTTCGTCTCGATGCGCACGCGCCGACCGTTCAAGGCCTTCCTGGCCTGGGACAAGGAAGCGGGCAAGGTCAACTTCGAATTCACGCCGTCAAAGTTTCCCCGCAAGGGGGGGCCGCCGAGGCCCGCCGCCCCGCGTCCGGTCAAGGTATCCAGTGGGCCCGCGAAGCGCAGGAGCAAGCGAGCCGCAGCGGAAAGCGCGACGCCGAAAGCGCCCAAGGCTCCGCGCAAATCAACCGGCAAGCTCCTGACTGTCAGCCCGGCGCTGGCCGCCGTGATCGGCAACGAGCCTGTCGCCCGCACCCAGGTGATCAAGAAGCTGTGGGATTACATCAAGGCGCACGGGCTGCAGGACGCCACCAACAAGCGCGCGATCAACGCGGACGCGCTGCTGCTCCCGGTGTTCGGGAAGCCACAAGTGACGATGTTCGAGCTGGCGGGGATTGTCGGTCCGCACCTGAGTTAGCGCTTACCAGATCCGCGAGCCGGCGAGAGCGAGCCTGGGACGGATCTGGGGCTGAACACACGCCTCACCGTCAGTTATCGTCACACCCGACCCAGCGTCACCCGCACCGTGTGCGACGCCCCATCCCGCAAGATTGGAACATCACCCGTCACCTGGCGGCCATCGAGCTCGATGCCGACAACACCCCGCGACACGCCGTCCGGGTTGAGCACTTCAATACGGTAGTGCGCGCCCGCGGGCGCGAAGACCACCTCGTACCCACGCCACGCCTGCGGAATGCACGGATCGATGTGCAGCGCGCCCCCACGAAGATTGATCCCCAGGATTGCTTCGACCGCGACGCGATACATCCATCCGGCTGACCCGGTGTACCACGTCCAGCCGCCGCGGCCGGTGTGCGGTGGCACGGAGTAGACGTCCGCTGCGACGACGTAGGGTTCGGCGCGGTAGCGCGCGACTTCGTCGGCCGTACGGCCGTGGTTGACCGGGTTGAGCAGCGAGAACAATTCGAACGCCCGGTCGCCGTCGCCGAGCATCGCAAAGGC
>JANPCT010001040.1:0-6026 GCA_031431095.1 Acidobacteriota bacterium
GTCGCTTTTCACGACCCGGTGATCGACGGCGCGCCCGGACACGGTGAGGGACACAACTCCGGCCAGGCCGTGAACATCACCGCCGCAATCGCCGTGAAGAAGATCATGGAGCGCGAGCACCTCTCCGGGACCATCCGGATCTGGCCCGGCACGGCCGAGGACCTGGTCGGCACCAAGGCCTATTTCATTCGTGCCGGCCTGTTCAAGGACGTCGACGTTGCGCTGTTCACGCACGTCGGCAACGACATGGGCGTGTCCTGGGGCGCTTCGTCCGGCACCGGGCTGGTCTCCGTTCAGTATTCGTTTCTCGGTGAGACCGCGCACGCGGCGGGCAATCCGTGACGCGGCCGCAGCGCGCTCGACGCGGTCGAGTTGATGGACATCGGCTGGAACTTCCGCCGCGAGCACCTGCGCCTCAGCCAGCGATCGCACAACGTCATCGTCGACGGCGGCGATCAGCCGAACGTCGTCCCGCGCACCGCTTCGGTCTGGTATTACTTCCGCGAGACCGACTATCCGCACATCAAGGAGATGTGGGAGACGGGCGACACGATTGCCAAGGCGGCGGCGATGATGGCGGGCGTCGAGCTGCAGCCGACCAAGCTGCTGGGCAGCGCGTGGCCCGGTCATTTCAACAAGGTCGTGGCGGAGACGACTTTCGCGAACATCCAGAAGGTCGGCCTGCCGAAGTGGTCCGACGAGGACCAGCAGCTCGCCAGGGCGCTGCAGAAGGAATTGAAGAACCCGCGGCAGGAGGGTCTCGCCACCGAGTTGCGCGAGGCGCTGCAGGGTCCGGTGCAGAACAACACCGGCGGCGGCTCCGACGACATCGGCGACATCTCGTGGAATGTGCCGACCGTGACGCTGCGTTATCCCTCGAACATTCCCGGTTTGCCCGGGCACAACTGGGCCAATGCCATCGCCATGGCGACGCCGATCGCGCACAAAGGCGTGACGGCCGGCGCCAAGGTCCAGGCCATGACCATCCTCGACCTGCTGTCGCGTCCCGAGCTCGTCGAGCAGGCCTGGACCTACTTCCGCGAAGTCCAGACCAAGGACACCAAGTACGAGCCGCTGCTGCGCTCGCAGGATCAGCCGGCGATCTGGCTGAACAAGGCGATCATGGACAAATACCGTCCGGAGATGAAGAAGTACTACTACGATCCCTCCCGCTACAAGACCTATCTCGATCAGCTCGGCATCAAGTACCCGACTGTTCGTGCCGGCGGCTCGCAGTAGCGTGGCGCAGCAGCAGACCCGGCCGGCGCGTGGCATGCGCGATTTTTTGCCGGAGGACGTCCGCCGGCGGCAGTACGTGATCGATATCGTCAGGCGCGTATACGAGCGCTACGGCTTCGATCCGCTCGAAACACCGGCGCTCGAGAATATCGAGACGCTGACCGGCAAGTACGGCGAAGAGGGCAACAAGCTCATTTACAAAGTGCTGCGGCGCGGTGAAGGGGAGTCGTCCGGAGAAACGGATCTCGCGCTGCGTTACGACCTCACCGTCCCGCTGGCGCGCGTCGTCGCCGAACACCGCGGCCGGTTGCCGAAGTTCTTCAAGCGCTACCAGATTCAGCCGGTGTGGCGTGCCGATCGGCCGGCGCGGGGCCGCTTCCGCGAGTTCTACCAGTGCGACGTGGACGCGATCGGCTCGACGTCCCCGGTCGTCGAAGCGGAGATGATCGCCGCGGTCAGCGAAGTCCTGCAGGCGCTTGGCTTCACCGACTTCGTCGTGCAGTTGAATCACCGGCGGCTGCTCACGGCGCTGCTCGACGCCGCAGGGATCGAAGCCGCGCAGCACGGCAACGCGCTGGTGGCGATCGACAAGCTGGACAAGATTGGAGCCGACAAGGTTGCGGAGGACATGGTCGCGCGCGGCATCACCGCTGCTTCCGCCGGAACCTGCCTTCGCGCCTTCGAGGACGCCGGCGCCCTCGATTCGCTGGTCACCGCCTCCGATGAGGGCAGAGCCGCGACCGCAAACATCGCGCAGATTATCGACCTGTCACAGGCCACGCCGGCCAGGGGGCACGTGCGGTTCACGCCGCGCCTGGCCCGCGGCCTGTCGTACTACACCGGCGCGATCATGGAGATTGCCGTTCCGGATCTGGCCGGCAGCCTCGGCGGCGGTGGACGCTACGACGGCTTGATCGGCATGTTCTGTGGCGAACAGATCCCGGCGTGCGGCTTTTCCCTGGGGCTCGAACGCATCCTCGTCGTCATGGCGGAGCGGCACATGTTCGAGGCGCAGCTCGCGGACGGGGCCGCGGACGTCCTGGTGACGATCTTCGGCGACGGGCTGGCGGCCGATTCGCTGGGACTGGCGGCCGAGTTGCGCGCCGCGGGCCTGCGTGTCGAGGTCTATCCTGAATCCTTGCGCAACGGCAAGGATCTGGGCAGGGCGTTCAAATACGCCGACGCCCGCAAAGCCCGCTTCGTCACAGTCGTCGGCCAGGACGAGTTCGAACGCGGCGAGGTCAAGATCAAGAATCTGCACACCGGCGAACAGCAGGCCGTCACGCGCGGCAGTGTCGCGCACGCGCTGCGCGGCGCGCCGCCGCCTGACGCGCCGTCAGGCGAACGTCGCAACCTTCGGCCGCCAACTTCCAACCTTCAGGAACCATGACCGTACACCCTCTCGGTACCCTTGCTCGCACTCATACCTGCGGAGAGCTCAATGCTGCCGACGCCGGCAAGAGCGTCGTCCTGCTGGCGTGGGTCCATCGCGTTCGCGATCTCGGCGGCGTGATGTTCTTCGATCTGCGGGATCGCTATGGCATCACCCAGGTGGTGGTGCGTGACGAAGCCCTCTCCGACGTCGCCAAGCGGCTGCGTCCGGAGTTCGTCGTCGGCATCACCGGGCGGGTGGATCTGCGCGCCAGGGAGGCGGTCAACCCCAAGATCAAGACCGGCGAGATCGAAGTGGCCGCGATTGACATCCGGCTGCTGAACGACGCGAAGACGCCGCCGTTCCCGATCAACGAAGACACGCCGGTCTCGGAGGAGATGCGGCTGCGATACCGTTATCTCGACCTGCGCCGTCAGCGCCTGCAGCAGAACATGATCCTGCGGCACAAGACGGCGTTTGCCGTCCGCCAGTACTTCGACGAGCACAACTTCCTCGAAATCGAGACGCCGATCCTGACCAAGTCAACCCCGGAGGGAGCGCGTGACTATCTCGTGCCCAGCCGCGTGCATCCGGGGGAGTTCTTTGCGCTGCCGCAGTCGCCGCAGATCTTCAAGCAGATCCTCATGATTTCCGGCTTCGACCGCTATTTCCAGATCGCGAAGTGCTTCCGCGACGAGGATCTGCGCGCCGATCGGCAGCCGGAGTTCACGCAGGTGGACCTCGAGATCTGCTTTGCCACCGAAGACCTGGTGTTCGCGACGCTGGAGCCGTTGATGGGGCGCCTCATGGCGCTCGTCGGCCGCGAGGCGCCGAAGACCTTTCCGCGGATGCCGTACGCCGAGGCCATCGCGCGCTTCGGATCCGACAAGCCGGACCTGCGTCCGGGCATGGAACTGCAGAACATCTCGGCGCCGTTCGCGACCTCGTCGTTCTCCGTCTTCCGCGCCGCCATCGACGCCGGCGGGGAAGTGCGGGGGTTCGTCGTCCCGAACGGCGCGCGCTACTCGCGCAAGGATCTCGACAACCTCATCGACGAAGCGAAGCAACTCGGTGCGGCCGGACTGGTATGGGCGCGACAGGCGGAAGGCGGCGTGCAGAGTCCGGCGCTGAAGGCGGCAGGCGAAGAGACGATGCGCGCCGCGCTCGATCTCGCCGGGGCCGGGCCCGCCGACCTGCTGCTCCTTGCCGCAGGGGCGCATGGCCCCACGGCGCGCACGCTCGGGCAGTTGCGCCTGAACATCGCGAAGCGCGAGAACCTGCTCGATCCGAACCGCTTCGAGTTCCTGTGGGTCGTCGACTTTCCGATGTTCGACTGGCTCGAAGACGAGAAGCGCTGGGAGTTCATGCACCACCCGTTCACGGCGCCGCTCGAGTCCGATGCGGATCGCCTGGAGTCCGACCCGGGCAGCGTGCGGGCGCGGGCCTACGACATGGTTCTCAACGGCAGCGAGATCGGCGGCGGCAGCATCCGGATCCACGACCAGCGTCTCCAGAAGCTGGTCTTCAAGCTGCTCGGCATGTCGGACGATGAGGCGAGGACGCGATTCGGCTTCTTCGTCGACGCGCTCGAGTTCGGCACACCCCCGCACGGTGGCATCGCCCTCGGGCTCGATCGCATCGTCGCCATCATGGCGGGCGAGCAATCGATCCGCGAAGTGATCGCGTTTCCGAAAACCGCGCAGGCCGTCGATCTGATGTCGGGCGCCCCCTCGACGGTGGACGCGAAACAGCTGAAGGAGTTGCACATCCGCACCTCCTGACCGGGCGTGCTACACTTTTGGAAGGTTAATTCGCTGCCATACAAGGAGTTACCTCCATTCCAACTTCCGTGATGCGCAAGGTTCAGATCCCCGAGGAGGGGGCTGAGTCACTGTTCGGCACCTACGACGAGAACCTCAAACAGCTGGAAACGCAGTTTGGCGTCCGCATTCGCACGGCCGGCAAGGAGCTGGCCGTCGAAGGGGAGCCACACGATGTCGCGCGCACTGAAAAGGTGCTCGACCAGCTCACATCCCTCATGCGCGGCGGGTATCGCCTCGCGAAGGGTGACGTGAAGACCGCGGCGCAGCTCGTCTCACAGGACGAGAACGTCGAGCTGTCGGACTATTTCCTGCGTTCGGCCGGCAAGTCTGCCGGCAAACGCCAGGTTGTTCCCAAGAGCGTCACGCAGAAGCGCTATCTCGACGCGATCGAGCAGCACGACATCGTGTTCGGCATCGGTCCGGCGGGCACCGGCAAGACCTACCTGGCGATGGCGCAGGCGGTGTCGTTCCTGCTCGCCAAGCGCGTCAGCCGCATCATCCTCGCGCGCCCGGCGGTGGAAGCGGGAGAAAAGCTCGGCTTCCTGCCAGGCGACCTGCAGGAGAAGGTGAACCCCTACCTGCGGCCGCTCTACGACGCGCTCTACGACATGATCGAGACCGAACGCGCCGAGCGGCTCCTCGAGCGCGGCACGATCGAGGTCGCGCCGATTGCGTTCATGCGCGGCCGGACGCTGAACGATGCCTTCGTCATCCTCGACGAGGCGCAGAACACCACGTCCGAACAGATGAAGATGTTCCTGACGCGTCTCGGCTTCGGCTCGAAGGCGGTGATCACAGGCGATGTCACCCAGATCGATCTCCCGGTCGGCCGTCCGTCGGGGCTGGTCGAAGCGATGAAGGTCGTCGGCAACGTCGAAGGCATTTCGTTCGTGCACTTCGACGACAAGGACGTCGTGCGCCACACGCTCGTCCAGCAGATCGTCAAGGCGTACGAAGCGTTCGGTGGAACCAGGTAGTACGCCGCGGCTCCGCGTCACCGTCACGGACGGGCGCGGAACCGCGGTGCGCGCCCCCGGCTTGGCGTCGTGGCTCTCCGGCGTCGCCCGCGCGCGAGCGCGCGGCGAGGTCGCGATCGCCCTCGTCTCCGATGCGCGGATTCGCGCGCTGAACAAGCAGTTCCGGCGCCAGGACGAAGTCACCGACGTCCTGAGTTTCCCTGCCGCCGATTCCGAAGCCTCGACGTTCGATGCGCGACGCGCGACGCGCGGTGCGCAATGGTCGATGGCTGATCGTCGTGCATCAAGCCGCGCGCGGCGGTCGCCGGTGCCCGGTGCCAGTTCCTCGAGCCGCGATTCGCACCCGCTGGGCGACATCGTCATCGCTTCCGGCGTGGCGCGGCGTCAGGCCCGCGCGGCCGGGCATGCGTATGCGGCGGAGCTGCGGATCCTGGCACTGCACGGGCTCCTGCACCTCCTGGGGTACGATCATCACGACCCCGCCGATAAGGGCCGCATGGCGCGTCTCGAGCGGCGGTGGCGCTGGGAAGGCGGGCTCGCGGCGGGACTCATCGAGCGCGCCCACGCGACGGCCGGGGCGCCACCCCGCCGCACCAGGCACCGATGATTCCGCTG
>JANPCT010001041.1:0-10117 GCA_031431095.1 Acidobacteriota bacterium
CGCGTCGCTCGAGCTGCGAACGGTCGGCAGCGACGGCGTGTCGCGTTCGGGACTGCGCGGCGACTACAACGACATCGCGCCGCGTCTGGGCGCGCGGTGGGATCTGACAGGCTCGGGCCGCTGGCTCGTGCGCGGCGGCTACGGCATCTTCTACGACGCCGGCACGCTGATCGAAAACTCGGCGTTGTACTTCAATCCGCCAAACTTCGCGCTGCAGCTGTTTTTCCCCGGCGCGTCGCCGTTGTCGCTGGCGAGGCCGTTTCCCGCCGGTCGCGGGTTCGCGCCGCGCGCCTCGATCAATACGCTCGACCCGGGAATGCGTACCGCCTATACGCAGCAGGGGACCGCGGGACTCGAAGGCGTCCTTGCCGGCACGTCGATCGCGGCGCGCTACGTGACGTCGCGTGGCTTCGACATGTCCAGGAAACGCAACCTGAACCAGCCGACGCCTGGCCCCGGACCCCTTGACGCGCGGCGGCCGCTCGGGTCGCTCGGCAACGTGCTCCTGGTCGAGTCCACCGGTGCGTCGACGTACCACGCCATGGAGCTGAGCGCCGTGCGCGAGCCGCGCCACGGCCTGACCTTCCGTGCCGCCTACACCTTGTCGAAGTCCATGGACGACACCTCGGCGTTCCTCGCCACCGACGGCGACGACAACACGCCGCAGAACAGCCGCGACCTCGGCGCCGAATGGGGACCCTCCGACTTCGACGTGCGCCAGCGGCTCGTGATCGCCGTCACGGCGGAATCGCCGAATCGATGGCGCCGCGTCATCGCGCGGCACTGGCAGGCGAGCGCCGTCTTCACGGCGCAATCGGGGCGTCCCTTCACCCCGCGCGTCAGTTTCGACAACAGCAACACCGGCAACGTCGGCGGCGGCACCTTCGCCTACGACCGCCCGACTGTCGTCACCGGACCCGTCCCGGCTGACGTCACGTCGGTAACCTACCGCGGGCAGACGTTCGTCGTGGCGCCGCGGTACAGCTTCGGTAACGCGGGACGCAACAGCCTGGTCGGCCCCGGCTACGCCGCGCTCGACGCGATGATCTCGCGCCGGATCGCGCTCGGCCGTCAGCGGCTGCTGACGCTCCGCTTCGAGGTGTTCAACGCGATCAACCGCCGGAACTATCAGCTGCCCGACAGCTTCGTGGATCGCGCCACCTTTGGCAGCGCGTTGACCGCGTTTCCACCGCGGCAGGCGCAGCTCGCGGCCCGCTTCGCTTTTTGAGTCGTGGAGGCCACCACCCTCAAGACCATCGACTACTCGGTGCTGCAGCAGTGCATGCACTGCGGCATGTGCCTGCCGGCCTGTCCGACCTACGATGCGACCGGACGCGAGCGGAACAGCCCCCGCGGCCGCATCGCGCTGATGCGCGCGGTCGCTGACGGCGACCTCGAGATAGGGCAGACGTTCGCCGACGAAATGAGCTACTGCCTGGGCTGCCTCGCGTGTCAGACGGCATGTCCCGCGGGCGTCAATTACGGCGTCCTGTTCGAGACGGCGCGCAGCGACATCCAGCGGGCGAACCTCGACGACAGCCCGCGCCGGCGCTTCTGGCGAGGCCTCACGCTCAATTTCCTGTTCATGCGGCCGCGGCTGCTGCGCACGGCCGGCCGCACCTTGCGTTTCTATCAGCGTTCCGGTCTGGCAGCGCTCGCGCGGCGCTTGCAGGTGACGCGCCTGCTGCCGGCGGATCTGCGCCGGCTCGAGCCACAGGCGCCGCCGATCGCGTCGCGGTTCTCCGACGAGCTGATCGCCGCGCGCGAACAGCCAACGGGTCAGCGTCGAGGCCGCATTGCCGTGCTGACCGGGTGCGTCCAGGACCTCGTCTTCCCCGACATCAACCGCGACACCGCCGACGTCGCGCTCGCCAACGGCTACGAAGTCGAGACGCCGCGCGCCCAACCCTGCTGCGGCTCCCTGCATGCGCACAATGGCGAGCTGGAGATGGCGCGCACGCTGGCGCGGCGCATGCTCGATCTCATTCCGCCGGATCGCTACGACGCCATCGTCAGCAACGCCGGCGGCTGTGGTTCGCACCTGCGTCATTACGCGCGACTGCTCGCCGGCGATCCGGCGTACGCGGATCGCGCGGCACAGTGGGACGGGAAACTGCGCGATGTGCACGAGTGGCTCGTGGAAGTCGATTGCCGGCCGCCGTCGCAGCCGCCGTTCGATCGGCCGACGACGATCACGTATCACGAGTCCTGTCACCTGGTGCACGGCCAGAAGGTGGCGCGGCAGCCGCGCGCGCTATTGACGCTGCTGCCCGGAGTGGCGCTGACGGAACTGCCCGAGTCGTCGTGGTGCTGCGGCAGCGCCGGCATCTACGCGCTGACGCAACCCGAGCAGGCCGAGGCGCTGCTGCAGCGCAAGCTCGCCAACGTGCGGACCACCGGCGCAACGGTGGTCGCGACCGCGAATCCCGGCTGTCACCTGCAGATCGCGCGCGGGTTGAGAGAATCCGCCGCGGCCGTCCGGGTGGTGCACCCGGTGTCGCTCCTCGCGGCGGCGTATAGACGGGAGGCCGGCCGTTGACGCAGCCGGCCCGGTCGCCGCTTATTTCTTATACGTCTTACTGAACTTATTCCGCATGTTCGTGACGGTGAACGTGCCGTCACTCTGCGCGGAAACCTTGATGTAGTACGCCGGCGTGTGCGCTGCGGCTGCGTTACCGGCCCCGCGTCCACCGCCGCCGCCACCACCGCCGCGACCCGCCGGCGGCGACGTCAGCACGTTCGCGATCGTAGCGGCGTCGTCAACATTGGCGATGAACACGCCGGGCGAGTTGTGCTCGATGCCGGCGTTGTAGCCCCAGTGAAGCTGCCAGATGTCCTCGAGCCCGGGCGACGTCTCCAGCACTTCCATGGCGGCCACCGCGCCGCCCTTACGCGTGCCGTTCTGCATGATCGCCACACGAGGATGCACGGCGTGCACGAGCGCGGTGGACCCCGACTGCGCGAGGCCATGGTGAGAAACCATGTAGAGATCGACCGTGCCGATGGGGTTGCTCGGGCACATCAGCTCGCCTTCCTTGTTCCAGAGCAGATCGGCGAGGTCGACGACGCGGAACTGACCGTAGGTAATCACGCTGCCCACCGACGACGCATTATCGTCCGGCGTCGCGGGATCGTCGCGCTTCTGAAACCCGGCGCACGCCGGGTTGGCGCGCCCGCCGCCGGTGAGGGGCGCCTTCAGCGCCTGGCCGGCTGCAGTCACGATCCGCCAGTCGAGGCCGGTGACGGGGACGCGGTCGCCGGGCTTCACGATCGCGTGCTTCGCGGCGCCGTACAGCTGCTCGTATGCCGCCTGGAATCCCTGCACCTGCTCCCGCGCCTCGACGGTCGGCCCGTGGTCCAGGTAATTGGCGATCGGGATGCGCTGCGACAATTCCTGCAGGCCGCCAATGTGATCGACGTGATAGTGGGTGGAAATCAGGTAGTCGATCTTCGTGACGCCGGCGTCCGCCAGCATCGCGGCGATGCGGTCGCCGTCTCGCGGACCGGGATTGCCGCTGTCGACGAGCACCGTCTGGCCGGTCGGCGACACGAACAGGGCTGCCTTACCGCCCTCCGTGTCGGCGATGTAGATATCGAGCGTCTTGGCGCCGCGCGCCGGCGGCGCCTGCGCCGCGGGCACCGTTCCGAGCGCCGCCGCGAAGGCGAGTAGCAATGCGAGCCGTTTCATCCAGTCCTCCTCACCGCGCCGTCCATCCGCCGTCGATGAACAGCGCGCTGCCCGTGACAAACGACGAGGCATCGGACGCCAGAAAGACGACGGCCCCTTCCAGTTCTTCGAGCTCGCCCCAGCGTCCCATTGGAATCTGGCGGATGAACTCCTGGTACTTCACGGGGTCGTCGAGCAGGGCGCGATTCATCTCGGTCGCGAACGGACCAGGACAGATCGTGTTGACGGTGACGCCGGTGCCGGCCCACTCGAGTGCGAGCACGCGCGACAGGTTCAGCACGCCGGCTTTGGCCGACGCATACGGTGCGCGGCCGGGCAGCGCCACCACTGACATGATCGATCCGAGATTGATGACGCGTCCCCATCCGCGCTTGACCATCTTCGGACCAGCCAGGCGCGAGCACAAGAATGGTCCCTTGAGATTGGTGTCGAGCACCGAGTCCCAGTCCGCCTCCGTCAACTGATCGACCGTGCCGCGGATGTTATTGCCCGCGTTGTTGACGAGAATGTCAATCCGTCCGAACTCGGCCTCGACGCTGGTGACGAGCCGTTCGACGTCGGCGGCGACCGTCACATCGGCAGGAAAGGCGCGGCACTTGCGGCCGGTGCGATCGCCGATCGCCTTCGCGCTTTCTTCACACGGCGCCAGCGAACGGCCCGCCAGGGCCACGTCCGCCCCGGCCTCCGCGAGCGCCCTCGCCATTGTCTGACCCAGGCCACGCCCGCCGCCTGTGACGAGCGCGACCTTGCCGTCCAGCCGGAACCTGTCGAGTACTGATTTCATCGCGGCCGAGCATATCGGAAAAATGCATGCGGAGTCTCGACGTGTTAGGCTTCCCGCCGGTGACACGCACATATCGATCTGAGGCTTGGTTCGGCAAGCACGACAAGGACGGCTTCATCCACCGCAGCTGGATGCGCAACCAGGGGCTTCCCGCCGACGTGTTCGACGGCCGTCCGGTTGTCGGCATCTGCAACACCTGGTCTGAGCTGACACCCTGCAACGCCCACCTGCGGGCGATTGCCGATTACGTCAAGCGCGGCGTCTGGGAATCCGGCGGCCTGCCGCTCGAGTTTCCCGTTATGTCGACGGGCGAGTCGAACATGCGGCCAACCGCGATGCTCTATCGCAACCTGGTCAGCATGGACGTCGAGGAGTCGATTCGCGCCAACCCGATCGACGGCGTCGTGCTGCTCTGCGGTTGCGACAAGACCACCCCCTCGCTCGTCATGGGCGCGGCGAGCTGCGACGTGCCGGCACTGGTCGTCTCCGGCGGTCCGATGCTGAACGGCAAGTACTGCGGCCAGGACATCGGCTCTGGCACCGACGTGTGGAAGTTCAGCGAGGACGTCAAGGCCGGCGTCATGAGCGTCGAGCAGTTCATGGACGCGGAGGCATGCATGTCGCGGTCGGCCGGACACTGCATGGTGATGGGCACGGCGTCGACGATGGCGGCGATGGTGGAGTCGCTCGGCGTGGCGCTGCCGTACAACGCCACCCTGCCCGCCGTCGACTCGCGGCGCTACGCCATGGCGCACCTGGCCGGGCGCCGGATCGTCTCCCTGATTAAAGAGGACATCCGTCTCTCGCACATCCTCACCCGCCCGGCCTTCGAGAATGCCATCCGCGTGAACGGCGCCATCGGCGGCTCGACCAACGCCGTCATTCATCTCCTCGCGATTGCGGGGCGTGTCGGCGTGCCGCTCTCCCTCGACGATTGGGATCGGGTCGGACGCAACGTCCCGACGCTCGTCGATCTCAAGCCGTCCGGCCGCTTTCTCATGGAGGACTTCCATTACGCCGGCGGCCTGCCGGCCGTGATCAGGACGCTCGGGGAGAACGGCCTCATCAACCGCGACGTGATGACGGTCAACGGCAAGACGATCTGGGAGAACTGCCACGACGCGCCGCGCTGGAATGCCGAAGTCGTCAGGCCGATCGACAAGCCGCTGGCTGCAAGCGGCGGCATCGCCGTGCTCCGCGGCAATCTGGCACCCGACGGCGCGGTGTTGAAACCATCCGCGGCGTCGCCGCAGCTGATGAAGCATCGCGGGCGCGCGATCGTCTTCGATACTATCGAAGACTACAAGGCGCGCATCAACGATCCCGCCCTGGGCGCCGAACCGTCATCCGTGCTGGTGCTGCGCAACAGCGGGCCCGTCGGCTATCCCGGCATGGCGGAGGTCGGCAACATGGGCCTGCCACCGTCGCTGTTGAAGCAGGGCGTCACCGACATGGTGCGGATCTCCGACGCGCGGATGAGCGGCACGGCGTACGGTACCGTCGTCCTGCACGTCTGCCCGGAGGCGGCCGTCGGCGGACCGCTGGCGCTCGTCCGCGAGGGAGATATCATCGAGCTCGACGTCGCCGAGCGGCGGCTGCATCTCGACGTCAGCGACGAAGAACTGGCGCGGCGCCGCGCCGAGTGGCAGGCCCCGGCCACGCCGCACGCGACCGGCTACGTGCACATGTACGTCCGCCACGTCGAGCAGGCCGACAAAGGCGCCGACCTCGATTTCCTGCGCGGCTGCCGCGGACATGGCATCCCCCGGGAATCTCACTGAGCCTGGAGGGCTTGCTTTGAATCGGTACGATCTGTCGGGAAAACGGGCTGTCGTGACGGGAGCGGCGCAGGGGTTCGGCCGCGCCATCGTCGAACGGTTCCTGATGTCCGGCGCCCGCGTCGCGCTCTGGGACGTCGACCCCGAGGAGACAGCCAAGACGGTGCGCGAGCTGGCAGGCAAGGGTGAGCTGTTCACGCAGGCTGTCGACGTCTCCCGGCTCGAGCAGGTCGAGGCTGCGGCCAAAGCCACCGCGGCCGCGTTCGGCGGCATCGACATCCTCGTCGCCAATGCCGGCATCGCCGGACCCAACCACAAGACCTGGGAGTATCCGCCCGACGAGTGGACACACGTCATCGAGGTCGATCTGATGAGCGTCTTCTACTGCTGCCGCGCCATCATCCCGCTCATGCTGGCGCAGAAATACGGACGCATCGTGACGATCTCGTCGGTGGCCGGCAAGGAAGGCAACGCCAACGCCTCGGCTTACAGCAGCGCCAAGGCCGGCGTCATCGCGCTGACCAAATCGCTCGGCAAGGAGCTCGCCGGCGACAACATCGCCGTCAACTGCATCACGCCGGCCGCGGCCAAGACGCGCATCTTCGAGCAGATGACGCAGGCGCATCTCGACTGGATGCTGTCGAAGATTCCACGGGCGCGATTCCTGAAAATCGACGAGCTCGCCTCTCTCGTGGCATGGCTCGTCTCCGAAGAGAATTCCTTTTCGACCGGCGCGGTGTTCGACATCAGCGGCGGCCGGTCCACGTACTGAGGGGCTTACAGGCTTTAGGCTTTAGGCTTTAGGCGGAGCATCGATGAAGCTAGTTCGATACGGCCCAGCCGGCGGCGAGAAGCCCGGCCTGCTCGACGCGCAGGGCATTATTCGTGATTTGTCGGGTATCGTTCCCGACCTCGCTGGCGACTCTCTGCTTCCCGAGTCACTGGAGAGGCTGCGACGCATCGATCCGGGCACGCTGCCTGCGGTCACCGGTGCGCCGCGGATCGGGCCGTGCGTCGGCGGCGTCGGCAAGTTCATCTGCGTCGGATTGAATTACTCGGACCATGCCGCCGAATCCAACATGGCTGTGCCGGCCGAACCGATCATTTTCATGAAGGCGACGTCCTCCATCGTCGGACCGAACGACGACCTCGAGATCCCGAAGGGATCGCAGAAGACCGACTGGGAGGTCGAGCTCGGCGTCGTCATCGGGAAGACGGCGAAGTATGTGGAGGAGCAGGACGCGATGGCGCATGTCGCGGGGTTCTGCGTCGTCCATGACGTCTCCGAGCGCGCCTTTCAGCTCGAAGGCACGGGGCAGTGGGTCAAGGGCAAGAGCGCCGATACCTTCGGTCCGATCGGGCCATGGCTCGTGACGCCCGACGAAGCCGGCGATTGCCAGAACCTCGACATGTGGCTCGAAGTCGACGGCAACCGCCATCAGAAGGGCAACACCCGGACGATGGTGTTCGGCGTGCCGTACCTGGTGAGTTACCTGAGCCGCTTCATGAGTCTCCGTCCGGGCGACATCATCACGACCGGCACGCCGCCTGGCGTTGGACACGGCATGAAACCGCCCGTCTACCTGCGCGAAGGCAACGAGGTGCGACTGAGTGTCGCGGGCCTGGGCGAGCAGCGCCAACGCGTCGTCGGTTACCGGAAGGACTGACCTGCCTCTCAGCGAGTCCACCGTCGGCGCTCTCGCCGCAATAGTCGGGCACGACGCGGTGCTGACGCAGGCGGAGGATCTCGTTCCCTACAGCTTCGACGGTACGGCCGCGCTGAAGCAGCGGCCCGAGGCGGTGATCTTTCCGCGCACCACCGGACAGGTCGCCGAGTGCGTCCAGCTCGCCGCGGCGGCGAGGATTCCCATCGTGACGCGGGGATCGGGCACCGGCCTGAGCGGCGGCAGCGTTCCGGCACCCGGCAGCCTGGTGCTCTGCCTCGTGCACATGAACGCGCTGCTGGAGATCGATCCGCGCAACCTCACGCTTCGCGCGCAGCCGGGTCTCATCACCCAGAAGATCGACGAAGCGGCGGCGCGGCACGGCCTCTTCTATCCACCCGATCCGGGATCGATGCGGATCAGCACGATCGGCGGCAACGTCGCCGAGAACTCGGGGGGGCTGCGCGGGCTCAAGTACGGCGTCACTCGTGATTACGTCATGGGCCTGGAAGTCGTCCTGCCGGACGCCCGCATCGCTCGATTCGGCAACAAGTGCGTCAAGGACGTCGCCGGGTACTCGCTGAAGGATCTCTTCATCGGCTCGGAAGGGACACTCGGCATCATCACCGAAGTGTTGCTGAAGCTGGTGCCGCGGCCGGCGGCGCGGCAGACAATGCTGGCGCTGTACGATCGCATCGCAGACGCGGCCGACACCGTCTCGGCAATCGTGGCGGCGCGGATTATTCCGTGCACGCTCGAGTTTCTCGACCGCACGACCGCGCTGTGCGTCGAGGAGTACGCCCACGTCGGACTGCCGACCGACTGCGAGGCGGTGCTGCTGATGGAAACCGACGGTCATCCCGCGGCGGTGGCGGACGAAGCCAGGCAGATGGAGGCGCTGGCGCGATCGCATGGCGCGCGCGAGGTTCGGGCGGCGCGCGATGAAGCCGAAGCGCTGCAGCTCGCCGCGGCGCGGCGGAACGCTTTTTCCGCGCTGGCGCGGCGGCGGCCCACCACGATTCTCGAAGATGTGACCGTGCCACGAAGCGAGCTGGCCACGATGGTCACGTTCATCGCGGCAACGGCGGACGCGTTTCACCTGCAGATCGGGACATTCGGGCACATGGGCGACGGCAATCTGCATCCCACCTTCCTCGCCGACGAGCGCGATGCCGACGAAATGGACCGCGTGCATCGCGCGCTCGAGGCGATCGTCAGGCGCACGCTGGAGCTGGGCGGCACGATCACGGGCGAGCACGGGGTCGGCCTCGCGAAGAAGGCATGGCTGCGGCAGCAGATGGGCGATGCCAGCTTCGATCTGATGCGGCAGATCAAGCAGACAATCGATCCGCAGGGCCTGCTTAACCCTGGAAAAATCTTCGACTGATCATGGCGAGAGCGATATGAACCTACACACCGGTTTAACCCGACAGCTTCTTGTCCCCGGCCGCATCGTGCTTGTGCTCGGAGCGATGTGCGCCACCATTGGCGCCGCCGCGGCGGGACGGCAGACGCCGCCTGCCGCCCCGGTCCCTCCGGCCGGTCAGCAACCGGCGAACCCCGGACCACCGCCGGCAGGCGCCCGAGGCGGCGGCGGAGGCGGCCGCGGCAATGCGGCGGCCGCGCTGTACACGACGACGTGCGCGCCGTGTCACGGTATCGACCTCACCCCGGGCAGTCCCGCGCCCACGCTGTTCTCGGAACGGCTGCTGGCGTCGAACGACGACGACACCCTCGCGATCAAAATCAAGAACGGCGTGCCGAACACCGCCATGCAGCCGTTCAAGAGCACGCTCGACGATCAGCAGGTCTGGCAGCTCGTCGCCTTTATCCGGACGCAGGCGGCGACCCTCAAGGACAAGCCGGTTTTCGTCCCCGATCCGAATAACCAGATCATCAAGTCCGAGAAACAGACGTTTCGGATCGAAGTCGTCGCCGCAGGGCTCGAGACGCCATGGGGCCTGGCCTTTCTCCCCGATGGCCGCCTTCTCGTGACCGAACGCTCCGGGCATCTGCGCATCATCGACAAGGGCAAGCTGCTCCCGGATCCCGTGCAAGGCACGCCAAAGGTGTGGGAGCGCCAGGACGCCGGCATGCTGGACGTCGCCGTCCATCCGCAGTACGCGCAGAACGGCTGGATCTATCTCGCCTACGCCGAGGTCGTCCCCGGATACGTCGCGCCGCCGCCAGCCCCGCCGGCGCC
>JANPCT010001042.1:0-1571 GCA_031431095.1 Acidobacteriota bacterium
CGCCGCGCGCCGCGCCGGCAACGCAACCGCTCCGCTGCTCGGCCGGCGGCTGCGCTCGCCCATCCTGACGCAGGAAGTGTTCGAGCTGGAGCTCGGCCTTGACGTCCTGCCGTATCTCGACGATCACCGCGTCTACGACAAGCCGATCGCGCCCGCCTCCGTCCTCGCCGAGATGGCCCTCCTCGCCGGGGCGGTGGTGAACCACGAATTCGCCTCGCTCTCCGATCTCACCGTGCAGGAAGCGCTCACGTTCACGGAGGGGCGGCCTCGGCTCGCGCAGGTGATCCTCGACGGCGACACTTTCGAGATCGTGTCGTGCGACGAGGGCGAATCCGCCGGCACCTGGTCCAGGCATGCCGCCGGCACGTTCGGATCGCAGTCGCCGGCCCCGGCGGATCGTCTCGCCGCTGCTGAGATCCTCCAGCGCTGCAACGTCGGCGTCGATCCGGCCGATTACTACGCCCGCCTGGAGAGTGTCGGCCTGAAGCTCGGCGCGCGGTTCCGCGCCATCACCGGCATCCATCGGCGTGACGGGGAAGCGCTCGTGGATATCGAGCTGCCGGAACGCCTGGACGAGGACGGCCACACGTTCCACCCGGTTCTGCTCGACGCGTGTCTCGGCAGTCTCGGCGCGGCGTGGCCCGACACCGACACGCGCGACGTCTATCTGCTCACCCGCGTCCAGCGGCTGGAGCTGTTCACCGGCGCTGCGGGAGCGGGCTCGCGCCTGCGCGCGCATGCAGTACTCGACGAGACCGGTGCGTCCGGCGACCTGGTCCGCGGCACCGTCCGCGTCTTCGATCCCGAGGGGTCGCTGGTCGCCGAGCTCGAAGGGATCGAAGTGCAGCGCGCGCCGTCATCGGCCGTCGCGCAGGGCGCGCAGGCTTTTTCTGACTGGACCTACGAGCTCACCTGGGAAGAGAAGCCGCGCACCGGGGACGCCGCCGCCGTCGCGGCGAGTCCGGCGGCCATCGCAACGTCGCTTCGTGCTGCAGTGGAGCGCGGGCGCGCTGAAGCGCAGGTCGCGGCCATCGCGGCGTGGCTGCCGGAGCTCGAGGCGATCGCGACGCGCCACGTCGTGCGCGCGTTGCGCGATCTCGGGTTCCCGCTGCAGGCGGGCGCACGGATCAGGGCCGACGGGATAGTCGCGACCCTCGGCGTGCTGCCGCAGTATCGGCGGCTGCTGGAGCGCATGTTATGGATGCTCCAGGAAGATGGCGTGCTCCGCCTGCAGTCGGGCGAATGGGTCGTCCTCTCGCCGCCAGGCGACGGCCCGGCCGGCGCGTCCGTGACCGGTGTGGAGCAAGATCTCGTGACGCGATGCGGCGAGCGGCTCGCAGACGTGCTGCGCGGCATCGCGGACCCGCTGGAACTGCTGTTTCCCGCAGGCTCGCTCGCCGCGCTCGACGCGGTTTACCGCGATTCGCCCGTCAGCCGGGCCTTCCAGGCGCTGATGCGTCAGACGATTGAGTCGGTCATCGCGACGGCGTCGCCGGATCGCCGTGTTTCAATCCTCGAAATCGGCGCAGGGACGGGATCGACGTCGGCCGCGGTGCTTCCCGCGCTGACTC
>JANPCT010001043.1:0-2842 GCA_031431095.1 Acidobacteriota bacterium
TGCCCGTCGCTCGAAGACAAGGTGATGCGGTTTCCTCACCGGGACCGGCACCAGATCTTCCTCGAGCCGGAAGGCCTGCACTCTGACGAAATCTACGTCAATGGCTACTCGATGAGCCTTCCCGCCGACGTCCAGGCCGACATCGTTCACGCGCTGCCGGGCCTCGAGGATGCTGAGATTGTGAGGCCTGGATATGCCGTCGAGTACGACTTCATTCAGCCCACTGAACTGGACAGCTCACTGCAGGCACGACGCCTCCCGGGCCTCTTCCTTGCCGGTCAGATAAATGGGACCTCCGGTTACGAGGAGGCCGCGGCGCAAGGCCTGCTCGCCGGGGCCAATGCCGCACGGTTCGCCGCCGGTCTGACGCCGACCCGCATCGGTCGTGACGAGGGCTACATAGGCGTCCTCGTTGACGACCTCACCACTCGCGGCTGTCTCGAACCCTACCGGATGTTCACGTCGCGAGCGGAGCACCGGCTCCTCCTCCGGATCGATAATGCGGATCTGCGCCTCACGCCTCGCGGCCGGGAGCTGGGGCTGGTCGATGATTGCCGCTGGGGAAAATTCGAGGCCCGCCGCGATCGGTTGGAACGCAATCGGTCGACCGTCCGCGCAGGCACGGTGTCGGTCCGTGGTCAGCGGATCCCGGCTGAACGCGCGCTCAAACAACCGGACGTCGATGTCAGGGTCCTCGTCCGGGAAGGCCAGCTCGCGCTCGACATCGCGGATCCCGTGCTCGACTTCATCAGCCTCGAGACCTCCTACCGCTACGAAGGCTATCTGCGGCGCCAGACCGAATCGGTGGAACGGTTGAAGACACAGGAGTTGCGGGCGATCCCGGCCGACTTCGAATTCGCCGGCATCCCGGGCCTATCACGAGAGTCGGTCGATCGGCTCTCATCGGTGCGGCCGGAAACACTCGGCCAGGCGCTGCGAATCCCTGGAATTACTCCGGCGGCGGTTGCTCTGGTCGCGGCGCACGTCTCCGGGCACCTGACTCGTTGAGGCCATGTCGACGGCGATCCGGCTTCGCGCCCGTGCGGACAACTTCAGCCTTCAATTGACCGGCTCCCTGGAGGCAAAGTTCGTCGCCTACTTCGACCTGCTGTTCCGCTGGAATGCCCGGATCAACTTGACCTCGCTCACCGACCCCGACGCCGCAATCGACCGCCTGCTCCTTGAGCCGTTGGCGGCGGCCCGGGAGCTGGAACGCCGCCCTGAACTGATGGATCTCGGATCCGGCGGCGGGTCTCCAGCCATACCACTGGCCCTGGCCCTGAACGCGCGCCGGCTCGTCATGGTGGAATCGAAGCTACGAAAGGCGGCTTTTTTACGCGAGGCGGCCCGGGTTGTGGAGCTGGCAGCCGTCGTGGAGAACGAGCGCTTTGAAGAGCTATCCGAACACGGGAACCACAACGGTCAGATGTCGGTGGTGTCTGTCCGCGCCGTTCGCATGGATCGCGCGGCCTTCACTACTGCAAAGCGCTTTCTCAAGCCCGCCGGCCGGATCGCGCTTTTCGCTCCGACTGCCGCGTCCCCTGCCGAACTGCCTGCCGATCTCCGGGTTGTCAACGTATCGGCGCTCGTGAACGGCGCGCATTTGGTGGTGCTCGGGCGGTAATGTTTCACGTGGAACACTGCTCAGACTGCGCGGAGCCTCCATGTGGCACAAGCGGTGTGCAGCCCAGTAACGCGGATCTCGCCATTACACTCAACACCCGGCCAGCTGCTATGCTCAGCACGCAGCACGCAGCACGCAGCACGCAGCACGCACGTCGCACGTCGCGCGTCGCGCGTAGCACAGAGCAGTCAGCACCGAGCCCTGAGTCTGCTATGCTGGCCGTGTTCCACGTGAAACATCCGTAGGGCGTTTAACCAATGTCACGCGTGCTTTGCATCGCAAACCAGAAAGGCGGCGTCGGTAAAACCACTACCGCCATCAACTTAGCAACGGCACTCGCCCTCGCGAAGCAGAAAATCCTGGTCGTCGACATGGACCCGCAAGGCAACCTCACCAGTGGCGTCGGACTCAAGGGACAGTCCGCCCCGTCCGGCACCATCTATCAGGCCCTGACCGCTCCCGAACCGATCGATGACCCAACCACCTACATCCTCGACACTGCGGTCAAGGACCTGTGGCTCATTCCCGCCGACCGCCAACTGACCGGCGCCGAAATCGAACTCGTCAACCTGCCCAATCGCGAGAGTCGCCTTCGCGATCTCCTCGCGCCGCTGCGCTCGCGATTTGACTTCATCCTCATCGACACGCCCCCCTCGCTCGGACTCCTCACGCTGAACGCGCTCGTCGCTGCCGACGCAGTGCTCATCCCTCTCAATTGCGAATACTTCGCGCTCGAAGGCATCGCCGATCTGGTCGCGACGCTCCGCCGCGTCCGCGGCGCGATGAATCCCACGCTCGACGTCGCCGGCGTTCTGATGACGATGTACGACGAGCGCACCAACCTCGGACAACAGGTCGCGAAAGACATCCGCGCGTTCTTCAAGGATCGAGTTTTCGAGACCGTGATCCCGCGCAACATCCGCCTCGGCGAGGCGCCGAGTCACGGGCTGCCGGCGATCCTCTACGACGTGAAATCGCGCGGTTCCGAAGCCTACCTCGCGCTCGCGCGCGAACTCCTGGCGCGCGAATCCTCCCCAGCCGCCGACAGCACGGAGCCACACCATGGTTGAAAAACGCCCCGCCCTCGGCCGCGGACTGAGTGCCCTCATTCCCGACAGCCCCGCGCCCGCGACACCCGCCGCCGCCGATCGCTCACTCGAGATCGACACCGATTTGTTGCGGCCGAATAAATTCCAGCCGCGCACCCACATCGACGAC
>JANPCT010001044.1:0-2683 GCA_031431095.1 Acidobacteriota bacterium
CAGCGTCGCCCCGACGGTCGTTCGCGCCACGTTGACCGAAGAGATGCTGCGCGGCAAGCGCCTCGACGCTGAGACCTTGAGCGTCGCGGAAAAAGCCCTCGCCTCCGAGATCGCGCCTATCGACGATATCCGTTCCAACGCGCACTATCGCGGGCGGGTGGCAGGCAATCTGCTGCGGGAATTCCTGGCGCCCGCATAGCGCGGCTGCGGCTGCGCGAACGCCGTCAACGCGCCCGCCGCGAGGAGGGTGTATATTTTCCGGACCATTGAGAACCTCGACAGGAAGCAGACCCGGAGCCGTCGCCCGCGCCAGCGAATGCCAATGCCGCAGCTGACCGGCGATGAAACCAAAATGACCATCCTGCACGTCGCCGGCGCACGCCCCAATTTCATGAAGGTGGCCCCCGTCCACCGCGCACTCGAAGATCGAGGCGTCCGCCAGACGCTCGTGCACACGGGGCAGCACTACGACCCGGCGATGTCGGGGACCATCTTCGACGAACTCGGCCTCCCGGCCCCGGACATCAACCTCGGCGTCGGGTCAGGATCCCACGCGCAGCAAACCGGCCAGGTCATGATCGCGATCGAAGAGCACCTCTCCATCCACAGGCCCGAACTGGTGCTCGTCTATGGCGACGTCAATTCGACGATGGCGGCGACGCTTGCCGCCGCCAAGCTGAACGTGCCGGTGGCGCACGTCGAAGCGGGGCTGCGATCGGGAGATCGCACGATGCCGGAGGAGATCAATCGCCTGGTGACGGATCGGCTGTCAAGCTGGCTATTCACCCCCTCTGCCGACGGCGACGAGAACCTCATCGCCGAAGGGACCGATCCGGCGACGATCCGGCGCGTCGGCAACGTCATGATCGATACGCTCCAGCGGCTGCTGCCCATCGCCGACGGAGAACGGCAGCTGCGCCAGTTCTCGCTGACGAATGGCGCTGGTCCGCGTCCTTTCGTGCTGGTCACGCTGCACCGGCCGTCGAACGTCGACGACCCTGTCGTCCTCGCGCGCCTGATGGCCGCGTTCGAGCACATTGCCGCGCAGGTTCCGGTGGTCTTCCCGGTGCACCCGCGCACGCGCGAGCGCCTTGCCCGCTTCGGCATTGCGCACGGACGAACGACGCTCACGGACCCGTTGACCTATCTGCCGTTCCTTGGTCTGCAGCGTCACGCCGCGGTGGTCGTCACCGACTCCGGCGGCATCCAGGAGGAGACCACCTACCTGGGTGTCCCGTGCCTCACCATGCGCGCGAACACCGAGCGTCCCGTGACTGTCAGCATCGGAACCAACCAGCTGCTCGGGAGCGACACCGAGCGGCTGCAGCGGGAAGTGTTTGCGATTCTCGGCGGCGCCGGCAAGAAGGGGCGGGTTCCCGAATTGTGGGACGGCCATGCCGCTGAGCGCATCGCCGAGGCGCTCGCATGAGTCTTCGCATCGGCTGCGACATGGACGGCGTCCTGGCCGACTTCGCCCGCGCCTACTGCGACATCGAAGTCCGGCTGTTCGGTCCGGCCGATCCGCCGCCGCCGCGAACCCCTGACGAAGAGCGCGACGCCGCCTCGCGACTCGACCAGGAGGCGCCGTTCGCCACCGCGACGCAGCTGATGAGCCGCAGGGCAAAAATCTGGCACGACATCAAGTCAACCGCCGACTTCTGGGAAACTCTCGAACCGATGGAAGCGGGGGCCGTCTCACGCCTGCACGCTCTGTCGATTCAGCATCGCTGGGAAGTGTTCTTCATCACGCAGCGTCCAGCCACCGACGGCGACACGGTGCAGCGGCAGACCCAGCGCTGGCTCATCGCGCAGGGCTTCGCGATGCCGAGCGTGCTGGTCGTGCCGGGCTCGCGCGGCGCGGCAGGCGCCGCCTTGTCGCTCCACTATCACGTGGACGACAGCCCGTCCAACTGCGTCGACATCAAGACCTCGTCGCGGGCGCGGCCTGTCTTGATCGTCGATCCGCGCGATACCGACGCCGCCACGAATGCGCGCAGCCTCGGGATCGCGACGGCGCCCGGGATCGGCGCAGCGCTGGACATCCTCGACCAGGCGAGCGCGGCGCGCGCCCGGCCGCGCGTCCTGCAGCAACTGGCGCAGATGGTCGGCTGGAAATAGCGGCCACCCGCCCGCGTCACCGGGACGGCTGCTCGCCGTTTCCGCTTTTTTGA
This sequence comes from Acidobacteriota bacterium, assembly GCA_031431095.1. Classification (GTDB taxonomy): domain Bacteria; phylum Acidobacteriota; class Vicinamibacteria; order Vicinamibacterales; family 2-12-FULL-66-21; genus JAICSD01. The sequence continues at coordinate 2,172 of JANPCT010001044.1, forward strand.
GCGATGATTCAGACATGGCGGAGCCCATCGATCCCCGTGTCGATATCGGTCACGTCCACCTGAAGGTCGCCGACCTCGATCGCGCGCTCGCGTTCTATCACGGCATCCTCGGGTTCGAGATCACCGCCCGGATGGGTCCGTCAGCGGTGTTCCTCAGCGCCGGCGGGTATCACCATCACATCGGCTTGAACACCTGGGACAGCCGCAACGGCGGGGCGCCGGCGGCCGGCACGACTGGCCTCTACCACGTGGCGATCCGCTATCCCGATCGCGCCGCACTGGGCGACGCGTTGCGACGCCTGTCCGACGCGCATCACCCGCTCGACGGCGCCTCGGATCATGGCGTCAGCGAGGCGCTCTACCTTCGCGATCCCGATGGCAACGGCCTCGAGTTGTACTGGGATCGGCCGAGAGTGCAGTGGCCGCTTGGGGAGGACGGCGCGATCCAGATGACGTCCGAGCGTCTCGACGTCGACGCGCTTCTCGATCAGGCCCGCCGTCCCCGTCCCGTG
>JANPCT010001045.1:0-5778 GCA_031431095.1 Acidobacteriota bacterium
CGCCGAGCGAGTTGACGAACTCCCACGTTTCCGCCTGGTCGTAGCTGATGTCGAGCCCGCCATCGTTGCCAACCATCAGGTGATTGTGATCGCGCGGATTGATCCAGATGGCGTGGTGATCGCTGTGCGCGAGCCCCTGCACCTGGCGCCACGTCTTGCCGCCGTCGCTCGTCTTGAAAAACGGCGCGCCGCCCTGATACGCGATCTCCGGGTCGGTCGGATCGACACGAATCTGGCTGTAGTACATCGGCCGGTCCATCGAGTTCGACAGGAAGCGCCACGTCCTGCCCGCATCGTCTGACCGCCAGATGCCCGACTTGGTCGGATCGGGCGGGGGAGGAGTTGCGCCGCGACCGCCGCCGCCTCGTCCCGCGCCGGGCGCACTCGGATCGACCAGCGTGCCGTCGTCGTTGACGTTGGCGCCGGTGCCGCCGCTCGGGCCGACTTCGATCGACGCGTAGATCGTCTGCGGCCGCGACCGGGCCACATCGAGCCCGATACGGCCGATGATCGGATTGGTCGGCAGGCCGTTGCCGGTAAGACGGGTCCATGACTTCGCGCCATTCGTGGTCTTCCAGATCCCGCTCGCGGCGCCGCCGCCATTGAAGCCCCATGGCTGCCGGCGCCGCTGGTACGACGCGGCGTAGAGGACGTTGGGGTTCGACGGATCCATGACCAGATCCGTGAAGCCCGTATCGGGATCGATGAACTTGGTGTTGTTCCAGGTCTTTCCACCATCGGTGGACTTGTAGACGCCGCGTTCCGGGTTGGGTCCGAACAAGTGCCCGATCGCCGCCACGTAGACGGTATTCGCATCCTTCGGGTGAACGACGACGCGGGCGATGCTCTGGGTTTCCTTCAATCCGACGTTCGTCCAGGTCTTGCCGGCGTCGGTGGACTTGAAGACGCCCGCGCCGAACGATGAGCTCTGGCGGTTGTTCGGTTCCCCGGATCCGACGTAGACGGTATTGGGATCCGACGGCGCTATGGCGATGTCGCCGATGGACGTAACAGGCTGTTCGTCGAAGAGCGGCGTGAACGTCGTGCCGTTGTTCGTCGTCTTCCAGAGCCCCCCGGTCGCGAATCCGACGTAGAACGTGGACGGGCTGCTCTCGACGACGGCGATGTCGTCGATGCGGCCGCCCATGTTGGCGGGCCCGATGGATCGCCACGTGAAGTTCTTGAGAATCGGATCGTCGGTCTTATTGACAGGATTCGCGGCGGGCGTCGCCGGCTGCTGAAAGCCCTGGGCGTACATCCCGCGAACACCAAACGCACCCAGACCGGCGGCTACGAGCCCTGCGCCGAGGCGCAGCCCTGCAGTTCGTCGCATCGTCACAGCTAGCTCCTTGAGTTGTCGAATGACCAGGGGCCGATTACTTCTTGAAATCCACCTTCGGGACGCCTTGCGCGGAGGGGGGCGCTTCGAAGTACGGATATTCCTTGAAGCCGAACATTTTCGCGGTGACGTTGGCGGGGAACCTGCGTCTCGAGCTGTTGTAGTCCTGCAGGCGCTCGTTGTAACGCATGCGCTCGGTGGCCAGGCGGTTCTCGGTGCCGGACAGCTCGTCCATCAAGCGGTTGAACTGTTCGTTCGCCTTGAGGTTCGGATAGTTCTCCACCACCGCGAGGAGACGGCCCAATGCGGAGGTCTGCTGGTTCGCCGCCTGGATCGTTTCCTCCGGCGTCTTGGCCGTCAGCAGCTTCGATCTGGCGTCGGCGATCTCCTTGAACACCCCTTCTTCGTGGCTCGCGTAACCTTTCACCGTCTCGACGAGGTTGGGGATGAGGTCGTTGCGGCGCTGAATCTGGTTCTGCACCTGCGCCCACTGCGCCTTGATGGCCTCTTCCTGGGTTGTGAACTTGTTATAGGAACAGCCCGACAGCGTGGCAGCTACCACCACCAGCACTGCCAGCCGCGTCGCCTTCATCGCTTTTCGCATCGGTCTCTCCGTTATCTTCAGCGCCAACCACCAACCACCAACCACCAACCACCAACCACCAACCACCACCTACCAACTCCCCGAAGATCCCCCGCCGCCGGAACGTCCGCCGCCGAACCCGCCAAACCCGCCACCGCCGAACCCACCACCGCCGCCGCCGAAGCTGCCTCCTGAGCCGCCGAAGCCGCCACCGCCAAACGGGCCGACGCCGCCGGTCCAGTTACTCCAGGGGCCGTGCCCCCAATACCTGCGACGCTTGCGGCGGTTCCCACGCAGCATGGCGACCAGCAGGATCACGATCCAGAACAGCGACCCGACGGGGAAGCGCGTTCGCGAGCGGGATGCCTGGCTCGCGCGGCTCACCGGCACGTCGGCAATGGTGACGCCTCGTTTCTCGGCAATGCGGTTGATCACCCGCGTCGTTGCGTCGAGCAGGCCGGCGCCATACTGGCCGGCGCGGAACGCCGGCGTGACGGCGTCGCGGATGGTCTGCCCGGCAAAACCGTCGGGCACGAATTCTTCCAGGTCGTAGCCGGTCTGAATCGCGACCTTGCGGTCGTCCCTGGCGACCACGACGAGAAGTCCGTTGTCCTTCCCCTTCTCGCCAATCCCGCGGCCGCCGTTCTCGAACATCTTGACCGCGTACTCATCGATCGTGCTGTAGGGCTGGAACGTCGGAACCGTCGCCACCACGACGACGTCGCCGGTGGCCGCCTTGAGCGCGCGGATCCGTTTATCGATCTCGGCGCGGCTGGATGCGTCGATCATGCCGGCGAAATCGTTGACCGTGTCGGTCAGCGCCGGTGGCGCGGGCTGAGCCAGGGCGAAGACAGGCACGAGGCAACAGGCCGCGACAAGACAAGCCGCGAGACGCAGACGCCGCGGCCGGCCTTCTGCCCTCTGCCGTCCGGCTTCTGTCCGCCGTGTGCCTTCGTGCGTCACGAGCGCCACCCGTCCACGAACTGCCAGATCTTCTGCGCGGCGTCGACGTAGTGGGCGAGCAGCGCGCTCGGGTCGGGAATGGCGGAGTGGCCGCCGGAGGACGACTTCAGCACCTCACGCACAGTGGCTGCCGGCACGCCCATGCGCCTCTCGACCATCGCGGCCAGGGCCTCATCGGGCAAGGGACCTGCCGTCGACTCCACGAGCCTGGAGATGTGGGTGAGCAATGCGCGCAGCGGCGCGGCCGACGAGGCGATGAGGCGCGCGATCCGCGTCGTCTCGCCGTGCGATTCGAGGAACGCTTCGCGAAGATGAATGAGGTGGCTCTTGGCCTGGCCTTCGGTGGCGCGCCGGATATCCTCGAGTGCGATCGCCATGCCCTTGAAAGGATCGCCGCCGCGCACGACCACGTAGTCGGCGAGGATTGACGCGTACTCGAGCGGAAAAATGTCGACCGTCCGCTCGAGCTCACCGGTGGCGAGCATGAGAGGCACAGCAACGCCGCGCTGATGCCAGTTCTCGGTCGTCGGCAGGCACGCTACCAGGTCGCGGAACACAAGGTTGTCGACGATGGCGCATGAGTGCACCGAACCGTCGGCCTGGTTGCCCGGATAGGCGACGAGCGAGTGCAGCCGGGGCCCGAACGTCTCGTCGAGATCGCGTGCCAGCGCGTCGATGGCCCTCTGCTGCGCGGCGGAGAATTGCGGCATCCCACCATTATATGGTGCGGCCAATCCGCGCTGATACGCTCGCGCTCGCGTTACAATCGACGGCTTCCATGCAGCTTCGCACTTTCAACATCGGATGCTTCGGCGGCGGCACCGGGTTGCCCAGCCTCCTCGGCGGGCTCAAATCGAATCCGTGGCTCACCGTCAATGCGGTGGTCACGATGTTCGACAGCGGCGGCAGTTCCGGGATGCTGCGCGACCAGCTTGGGGTCCTGCCGCCCGGCGATGTACTGAAGTGCGCGCTGGCGCTGGCCCGCAACGAGCGTGAGGCACGCCGCGTGCTGCTCGCGCGCCTGCCGACGCTGGAACACCAGCGGCTCGGCGGCCACACGGGAGGCAACCTGCTGCTTTCGATGATGCAGCAGTACAGCGGGGACTTCCTGGCTGCCGTCGACGGGCTGCGCGGTCTGCTCGGCTGCCAGGGACGCGTCTGGCCGGTCAGTATCGAGCAGGCCAGCGTCTGCGCCGAGTACAGAGACGGCAGCCGCACGCGCGGCGAAGTCGAGGTGGACGCGGCGCAGACCGCGGGACACGACGTCGTCCGCCTCTGGCTGGAACCAGAGGTGGCCATTCTTCCGGCCGCCGCCGACGCGATTGGCAGTTTCGAAGCCGCGGTCATCGGACCGGGGAGCTTCTACACGAGCCTGATGCCAATCTTCCTGGTGAAGGGGGCGGCAGAGGCGATCGGCCGCGTCCGCGGGCCGATCGTGCTCGTCACCAATCTGCTCACGGAGGGGCGCGGCATGGCCTCGTTTACGGCGGCGACGGCGGTGCGGCTGCTCGGCGACGCCATCGGCCGCCCCATCGACGTGGTCGTCGTCAATACCGCGCGACCGCCTGGCGTCGCGCTCGCCCGGTATGCCGACGAACACAAGGCGCCGCTCGAGCTCGGCGACATGCCCTCCGGCTGCGAAGTGGTGAGCGGCGCCTTCTGGTACGGCGAGATCGCACGCCACGATCGCCGCCGTCTGGCGCAGGCCGTCTGGGCGGTGCTGGCGCGACGGTTGTTGTAGCTGGTTCGTGGTCGGTGGTTCGCAGGCGGTAGACTGTCATCATGAAAACAATGTGCTCGGCCGTCCTGGCCCTCTGCCTGACCACCGCCGTCGGAGTGAACGACGAAACGCTGGGCGCCGGCGTGATCATCAAAGATGCGACTCCGATCCTCTCCATCGTCGACAAGCCGAAGGATTTCGTCGGCAAGAAGGTGCGTATCGACGGCATTGCCACCGCGGTATGCGCCGAGATGGGATGCTGGCTGGCAGTCTCCGACAGCGACAAGAAAGACGCCGCGACCATCCGGCTGAAGGTCGAGCATGACGGCGCGATCGTCTTTCCGATGAGCGCCAAGGGCAAGCACGTGTCTGCCGAAGGCGTATTCGAATCGATCGGCGGCGCCGACGCGCATGCGAAGGACGCGTCGAACGAACACGCAAAACAGGACGTGGCGGCATCGGCGCGGTATCAGATCAAGGCCACGGGCGCCGTCATCCGGTAGCGGTAGCCCTCGATTGCCTATTCTTCATCTCCAGCAGGGGTCTCTCGCGTTCGGCCATCTGCCGCTGTTCGAGAACGCGGATCTGCGGATCGACCCGGGCGAACGGATCGCCCTCATCGGCAGGAACGGCAGCGGCAAGTCCAGCCTGTTGAAGGCCATCGCCGGTGACGTGCCGCTCGACGGCGGCACCATCTGGCGGTCGCCAGGCCTCAAAGTCGCGCGTCTCGAGCAGGAAGTGCCCGGCGGGGCGAGCGAACGGACGGTGTTCGACGAAGTCGCGGCCGGGCTCGGCAACGTCGGCGAAATCGTCGCCGCGTATCACCACGCTGCAACGGAACTCGAGCAGCATCCGCACGACGCCGCCCTTCTCGATCGCCTCTCGGAACTGCAGCAGCGGCTCGAGCGCGAAGACGGCTGGAGCGTCGAGCAGCGCGTGGAGCTCGTCATCGCCAAGCTGGGCCTGCCGGCGGATCGCCCCGTCGCGGACCTTTCCGGCGGCTGGCGGCGCCGGACGCTGCTGGCCAAGGCGCTGGTGTCGGATCCGGACCTGCTGTTGCTGGACGAGCCCACCAACCATCTCGACATCGATGCGATCCGATGGGTCGAAGAATTCCTCCGCGATTTCCAGGGCGCGGTGCTGTTTGTCACCCACGACCGCGCCTTCCTGTCG
>JANPCT010001046.1:0-4526 GCA_031431095.1 Acidobacteriota bacterium
CTGACGGACCTGGCGCACCGTGCCAAGGCGCACTGGGGTTATCCGGCGAGCTGGATGCGTCAGTGGGATCCTCAGCTCACGATCATCCCCGGCTACCTCGAGACGCATGACGTCTGGGTCGCGGAGCGCGGTGAGACGATCGTCGGTATGTGCGCGCTCGAAGACGTCGGCCGCCGCTGGAGTCTGGAGCACGTCTGGGTCGAGCCCGCCGCACATGGCGCGGGTATCGGGCGCGCGCTGGTCATGAAGGCACTCGACGAAGCGCGGCGCCGCTACCCCGGCATCGTCGAGCTACTGGCGGATCCCTATGCTCGGGGCTTTTACGAGCGCCTCGGGGCGCGGCACGCGGGCGACGTGGCCGCCCCCATGCCGGGGGCGAAGGATCGAACCCTGCCGCGATTCGAATTCGATCTGCGGCGTACTTCAGGATTCCCTTGAACGTCATCCATCGATACGCGTCGAGCCGACGATTCCGGAAACGATCATCGGTCGAGCTTGGCAAATACTGACGCGATGTTATAAATCGGGCATGCGCATCCTCGTCGCGGTCCTGCCGCTGGTACTGCAATCCGCGCCGCCGCCGGTCCGGATCGATCCGAACGCACCGCCGGCGACGCGCGTGATGTACCGGGAGATGAAGGGCGGTGAAGTGCGCGTCGAAGGGCTGCTGCGGCGCGTCGAGTGTCCGACCGGACGACCGGTGACATTCATCATGAATGTGAAGGAGGGGATCGCGAAGTATCAGGCGCCGCGGCTGGATGCCGTGGAATACATCGCCCACACTCCGTCGTTCAAGGGACCGATGTCGTGCGGCGGGCGCATCTCCGGTGATCCGGTCTACCTGACCTGGAAGACCGTGGACGGCTCGCCTCGCGTCGTGGCGGTGGAGTTCCTGCCAAGGAAATAAGCGGGCGCCCCTCAGTCGCCGGCGCGCTCCGGCGCCGGCGCCGAGGCGTGGAAGTCCGCGTAGAAACGGGTCACGTAGTCGCCGATCAGCGCCCGTACGCGATTCTCGTCAGGAGACGCCACGATCAGGCCGGCATGGTGCCGTTTGCGGATGCGGCTGACGACCTCCGAATCCGTATAGCCGGCCAGGTCCGGCACTTCCTGACGCGCGAGCGACAGCACGATGCCAGCGAAGTCCCCCTTGGCAAGCGGCGCCGCGTAGGCGCCGTATTCACCGGCGATCTCCACCTTCGCCCATTCGCGCCAGAGGTTGATGCCCGTTGCCGCCTCGACGACGTCGACGATGTAGGCCCCCCCGACGCGCGCAGACGTTTCCAGAAAATACAGTTCGCCGTCCTGGCCGCGGATGAATTCGGTGTGCGAGACGCCGCGCAGCAGGCCGAACGACTCCAGGACGCGCGCGTTCATGGTTTTCAGCCGTTCCGCGATCGCGTCGTCGGCCGCCAGCGTGCGCGTCACGAAGATGCCGCCATCGTGTGCGACCGCCAGCGGCGGCGTGCCATAACGGCTGGCCACCGCGAAGACGACGCGGCGATCGAAGACGAGCGAATCGACGTGGTACACGTCGCCGGGGACAAACTGCTCGAGCACGTAATCGGGGCGCGCGTCGCCGAGTACCTCGAGCACGTCCCATAGCTCGCCGGCCGAACCGATTCTCATGCTGCCGATCACCGCCGCCTGCGAGCGCGGCTTCAGCACCCAGGGCGGCGACACGCGAGAAGTCCACTCGTGGAGTGCGTCGTGGTTGACGGGATGGACGAACTCCGGGCAGGGAATTGCCGCCGCGCGTGCGCGCGCCCGCATCGACAGCTTGTCGCGGAACGCGCGTCCGGTTGTTTCTCCCATGCCGGGAACGTGCAGGTACTCGCGCAGCATCGCGGCCGTCTCGACGTCGAAATCGTCGAGGGCGACGATTCGGTCGATGCGCTCGCTGCGCGCCAGGAACGCCGCACCCTTGCGGATGTCGGCCCCGGGCATGTCGCGGCGGACGTAGTAGAAGGCGTCAATTGCGTCGCGCGGCCAGTCCGCGTCGCGCAGCGACTCGTCGGTGAGAAGCAGCACGCGGCAGCCCTGGCGGCGGCACTCGAGGAGGAACTCGTCTCCTTTGCGGTAGGTGGCAATGCAGAGCAGGGTCAGCACGCGTCCTCTATCTCCGGCGGCCCGGAGGCGCGCCGCACCGCACGCCACGACGCGTGGCGTACGACTTCAGTTATATCCGATCGCGGCGCGAGGAGGCCGCGCCGTGAAAGCGGCGGGGACACGCATCATCACACGCGCTCGACGCAAGCGGTGAGCCGACGCGGCACGATCCATGAAAGGCGAGTGCGTGGATGGAGGCCTAATGTTGAGTTTAGTGACGCGCGTGCTCCTGATCGTTCTTCTGGCGGTGACGATGGCGGGCTGTTCCGCGGTGGCGGGGATTTTCAAAGCGGGATTCTGGGTCGGGATCATCATCGCGGCGGTCGTCGTCATCGGCGTGTTCGCGCTGCTAGGCCGAAGGGGATAGCGGGTCCCCCGTTCGACTACACGCGATAGAATCGTCGGGCAGTGAGAGCTTTCGCGGCGACGGTCGTCGTCATCCTGCTCGTGACCGGCGTGAGCCTGATCGGCTACGCGCGATGGACGGGTACGCTCGAACGCGCCGATGCCGCCGTTGCCGACGGCCGTTACGAACAGGCGGCCGCCGCATACCAGACGGCGGAGGCTCGCTTCGACGCCGTGCCGGCGATGAAGCAGTTCCTGCAGATCGAGCATACGCGCGCGATCGGCAACCATCTCCTCGCGCTGTACCGGTTGCAGCGGTACGACGAAGTGATCGAGCTCGCGCAGAAAGCTTCCGCGCCCGCGCAGCCGAACTTCTGGTCGGCGTGTGCTTTCTTCCAGAAGGCGATCGTCGAGGAGTCCCCCGAGGCCAGGCTCGGCTGGTTGAGCCGCGCGGAGGAAGAGTTCCGCAAGGCGATCGAGGCGTCCCCCGAAGACTGGGACACCAAGTTCGACTACGAGCTGACGACGCGGCTCGCGTCGGAGCTGCGCCGGCAGCCGAATACGCCGCCCAAGCAGATGATGCAGCTGCTGCGGCCGCCTACCGCGGGCGCGAAGCCCCCACGCCGGACCGGCTAGCCGGTGCGTTTTCTCCGTCCTGAGTTCGCGCCGTGGTGGCAGATCCTGCCGGTGCTGCTCACCGCCTGCACGGCTCGCTACCTCTACGCGCGCCGGCAGCGCCGGTTGACGCCGGTCTCGGATCGGTTCCGGACGCTGTCGCGGCGATCGACGTGGCTGCGCGAAGCGGCGACTGCCTGGCTCACCCTGCTCGCCGGCGGCGCGCTCGTCTTCGCGCTGGTCCGGCCGCAGGCGCAACTGACGACACGGATCCCGCAGTACGAGCGCGAGGATCTCGTCATCATGCTCGACCGCTCCGCCTCGATGCGTGCCCACGACGTCGCGCCGTCGCGGTTCTCGCGCGCCACCGAGGAAATCCGCACCTTCCTCAAGAACAAACCGGAGAACATCGACCGCGTCGGGCTGGTCGGCTTCGCGAGCAGCTCGCTGATCCTGTCGTACCTGACGCGGGACCTCGACACCGTGGCGTTTTACCTGGATTGGATCGAGCACGATCCGCAGACGTTCCTCGGGACGAACATCGGCGCCGCGCTGAAAAATGCGTTGGAGGTCGCGCGCAAGGACGACCGCAAGACGCGCAAGATTTTCGTGCTGCTGTCCGACGGCGAGGACTACGGGGGCGAGCTGAACCGGCAGCTCACGCTCTACCGCCAGGAAGGGCACCACATCAACAGCATCGGCATCGGTTCCGACGACGAAGTGCCCGTGCCGGAGATGCAGCCGGACGGCCGCGAGATGCCGCTGCGTGACGAAGGGGGGCGCATCGTCCGCACGCGGTTCGACGAATCGACGCTCCGCCAACTGGCGAGCAATACCGGCGGACGCTATCTGCGATCGAGAACCGGCGGCGATCTGACCCGCGCCCTGCACGAGATCGAGCAGGGCGAACGCCGGCTGGTCGGCTGGCGTACCACGACGGAGTACCGCGACCTGTACCCGGCGGCGCTGACGCTCGCCGCGGCGGCGGTCGCCGCACTTTGGCTGTACTTATGATGGAACAACAAACGCTGAACGCGCCGGCGGCAGCGGCAATCATCACCGGCCTCGAACACGAGGTCGGCAAGGTCATCGTCGGACAGCACGTGCTGATCCGGCGGATGCTGACCGCGCTGTTCGCCGCGATTCCGTTTGCCGTCTCGAAAGGGCGGGCGCGGGCGGGGTGCGGCCACCTGCTGCTCGAAGGCGTGCCCGGTGTGGCGAAGACGCTGACGGCGACCACGCTGGCGCAGGCGATCTCGGCGAAGTTCCAGCGCGTGCAGCTCACGCCGGACCTGCTGCCCGCCGATATCCTGGGCACGCGTGTCTACGACGCGAAGACCTCGACGTTCAGGATCGAGCAGGGCCCGGTCTTCACGAACATTCTCCTCGCCGACGAGATCAACCGCGCCACCCCCAAGACCCAGAGCGCGCTTCTCGAAGCGATGCAGGAACGGCAGGTC
>JANPCT010001047.1:0-1563 GCA_031431095.1 Acidobacteriota bacterium
CTGCCGCTACTTCTTCGCCGACGCCCCGGCCTTCTGCGGCTTCGGTCCGGTCCACGTCCAGCCTTGGATCAGCCAGCCGCCAGTGCCCTTTTGCAGGACGAACGTCATCTGCGCTGCCTCACGCATCGGCACCCCCTTCTCCTTAAAGGTGTAGACGGAGGGGACGATCACGTAGGCGGCGGTGCCGTCAGTCTCCACCCTCGTGGCGGCGCCGATCGTCACATGCTCATCGGTGATCCCGCGCTTCTTGTCCTCGCGGGCCAGATCCTCGGCCCAGCTCTGAACCGCCTGCGGACCGCGCCACAGAAACGGCGTAAATTCGTCGGCGATGAACAACTGGGCCCCGGCGGCGTGCGTGGCCGCGGCACCCGCGACATCGCCCTTGTTGAAGCTCTCCAAGAACTTTTGGATCGGCGCCATCAGCTTCGCATCCGCGGTCTGTGCCTGGACGACCGGAGCAAGACAGAGAACGATCAACGCGCCGAGAGTCAGGTGCCGCATGGGGTTCCTTTCATGGTGGGAGGAGTGTCTCGACACGTCGGCGCCGAAGACCAAAGGTCGCGCGGCCTGTGCCGAAACTACGATGGCGGAGTGTAGCACCACCCGGGACCGCCACAAGGTGTTCGCCGCGAACCAATGCCAAATCCCCTATAGTTGCGGCGGCTCGGGCACCATGCCCAACCGGCTGGTCGGCGGACTTTTCGTGCCTGGAGATGGCGTTTACGCGCGGGCCGTGGAGAGACCACACAAGATGTGTAGTCCCTCCCGCCGGGCCGCGGAGCAACTCAGGACGAGCCGGCCCGCCGCGCCTTGAGGGCGCCAAGCAGCCGCCCCACCTCGTCTTCCTTCTCCATCACGTCGAAGCGCCGATCGACATCAGCGGCGACGAGCTCCGACTTCGCCTGGCTGACGGCTTCGCTGCGCTGGACCTTCCGCTCCATGCGATCGAACCCCGCCGCCGGACCGCGGCCGGCGATGACGAGCTGGGCGTCGTTGGCCTTTTCAAGGGCGCGTGCCCGGCGGTGCTTGGCGAGCAGCAGATCGCTCTTGCCGCGCGCTTCGCTGAGCTTCTGATCGAGCTGCTCCAGCGCCTTCCGCAGCGTGTCCACCTGCTGCTTCTGGTCCTCGACCTGGTGGGTGTAGCCCTCGCCGAGCCTGGTGAAGCTCTGGTAGCGCTCCAGCGCCGCCCGCGCCAGGTCGTCCTGCTCCTTCGCGACGGCGAGCTCGGCCTTGCGCATCCACTCCGAGGCCTTGTCCTCGTGCTCGGCCTGCTTCTTCTGTAACAGGTGATGGTCGGCCATCGAAATCGCCACCTGCGTCTTCACCTGCAGCAGCTGGTTCTCCATGTCGAGGATCACCTGCTTGATCATCTTCTCGGGATCCTCCGCGCGGTCGATCAGGTCGTTGAGATTCGCGCGGACGAGCGTTGCGACGCGGTCGAGAACTGCCATGGCTTACTCCTTCGTTAACGATCCTTCCGCCTGAAGGCGGAAGCTACAGGTTTCAGATTTCGCGTAGTCGCGTGTTCCGCGGCTTGTGTTCCGCGTGGTCCGCCGCCCGTGA
>JANPCT010001048.1:0-2040 GCA_031431095.1 Acidobacteriota bacterium
GCCGCGAGGATGTCGTCAGGATAGGCCGGAGCCGTCGCCAGTCCCGTGTGTTCGAACCCATCGACGCCGGCGGCGAGTCCGCGGCGAATCTCTTCAGGGCGATGCGAATGCGCGATCACGGGCTTGCCGTTCCGGTGCGCCTCTTCGACAACGGCTTGCACCTCTTCCATCGTCATCAGATCCTGATCGATCAGCTTCACGACGTCGACACCGGCGTCGGCGATCTTTTTCACCTTGGCGCGGCCATCGGCGGGGCCGTTGACGCCCCAGCGGTAGGCCTCGGTGTTTGGATACGGTGCATGCTGGATGAAGGGGCCCGACACATAGAGCGTCGCGCCGGGGATCTTTCCCTCGTTGATGCGATTGCGAACCGCGATGCTCTGCTCGAGCGGCCCGCCGAGGTCGCGCGCGCTGGTCACGCCGGCCATCAGGAGCTGCTTCGCGGCGGCGGGCATGATCACCGACTCGAATTGCGAGGCGTAGGCGCGATCCCAGTGATCGTAGTCGGCGTGGCCGACGATCATGGTGTGCACGTGCATGTCCCAGAGCCCCGGCAAGACCGTCATACCCTCGGTCGAGATCACCTCGGCGCCTGGGGGGATTGCGAGTGTACCCACCTGTCCGACGGCGCTGATCTTCTCTCCGTCGATCAGGACGACGCTGTTGTGCAGTGGAGGCCCACCGAAGCCGTCGACCAGGGTGCCGCCGACGAGGGCTTTGGTTTGGGAGCCGGGCGGACGCGGGGGCTGCGCCGGCAGCGCGACGGTCAGAAACAGGACAATTGCGGGGAGGCACAAACGTTTCATGCCGGGAAGATTACCCGAGATTGCGGTGGTCGGCGCGAGGGGGGGTCGGGCTGACGACCGCGGCAAGCCGGAAACACGCGTTCGTCAGCGCGCCGTTTCACAGGAAGTCCGCAGGGCGGCGTATCATGCCCCCAAGCTGGCATTTCAGAAAGTGGTTCGCTTCATATGTGCAGACCTATCGGTTGCGCGCTTGTGTCGACCCTCCTGCTTTGTGCGGCGTGCGGAGGATCGGGGCCGGCTCCGGCAGCCCCGACAGCACCGGCGCCCGCGAGCGGTGGAAGCAACCCTGCGGTGCGCCTCGAGGTGAAAGCGGACGCTCTGGACTCGCCGGACGCGGTCACGGCGCTGAGTGAAGTCATCGCGGAGGCCACGTCGCCGCCGGCGGCAGGGCCCCTGACGTATGCGATCGACTTCGGTGACGGCACGGTCACCTCCGCCGCGAGCGCGCGGCACGTCTACGGGGCGCCGGGCACCTTTACGATCACGGCAACGGTGACCGACGGTCAGTCGCGTCAGGCGAGCGACAGCCGCCAGCTCACGGTCAGGACGGTCTCGGGATCCTGGTTTCAGGCGGAGTACGTCCGGCGCTCCGGACGGGTCGAAGTGCGTCGTCTTCTCGTGACGGAGCAGAGCGGCGCGACTCTCCGCGGCGTGTATAGGGTGACCGGCTCGCCGGATCGAGCCTTCACCGCCGCCTTGACGCCGCCCCGCAATGTGCGCATCTCGATCGAGAGCGGGGCGTCGCTTGACGGTGTGCTGCCGGGGCGCCTGGAGGATGAGTCCGGGACCTGGCCGCTCGATGCGCATGGAGACTCGGTAGACGGCCAGCGCCTGGAGTTCCGCCGGATTCCGGGCGAACCCGCGACATCGCCGCCGAACGCGGAGATGAAGGTGTCGTTCGGCGACGAAAGCGCCTGGGCGCCGTATGCGGCGCTGACCCCGGTGGGCATCGACGCCACCGTGTCACGCGGGTCCGGCCTTGCCTACTTCATCGATTTCGGGGACGGATTCGTCGCCGCCGCCTCCCGGGCGGCGCACGTCGTCGACGTGAGCGCTTCTGTGACGCTCACCGCGAAGGTCACAGTCGTCGACGCGTTCGGCCGCAGCGATTCCGAATCGTTCATGTATCACGTCGACGAGCTGGGCACGAATGACGAGATCTTTTTCCGGGACTATTGGATCAGCTCGTCTGCGGAGGGGCCGGGTCCACCTCTCTTCGTCGAGTTCGCCAGCC
>JANPCT010001049.1:0-5063 GCA_031431095.1 Acidobacteriota bacterium
GCCGTCGCCTTCGTGGTCTTCGTCGTCTTCGGGGGCTTCGACGTCGTTGTGGTTCTTCCCGGCGAGACACGGGCCGTCGTCTTCGTTACAGCGTGACCACCCCCATGCACCGGCTTGAGCGCTTTTGGACCCGAGCTGGCGTGGCTTGTCGGACCACTGTGCGACGAGGTGACATGGGGCGGCTTTGGCGACGACACGCGCGCCGTCTTTGGCTTCACAGAGCCGCCATGCTGCGCCGCGACCGGCGCTGCCGCTATCAATATGGCGATCGCGACAAGAAGTGTTTTCCTCATGCCGGGGCCGTTTGCAAGTGGCATACCGTCCAGAGAGATCTTCTAAACGTTTGGACAGACGCGACTTAGACGATGGCGCGCGATGCGGTCAGGGCGGCGGCGGCGACGAAACTGGAGGAATCGACACGGCCCTGCACGTCCCGTTCAGGAGCGTCCGGCCCGGCTCAGCGCGATGCAATCGAGGACGGCCAGTTGAGGATCACGTGAAGCGGCTGCTGCGCAGCGGAGGCGACCGGCTCGAGCACGATGAAGCGTCCGTCGCGGGTCGGCTCGTAGCTGGCCCACCGCGAGCGAACGCCGCGGGTGAAGAGGACCTGTGGTTTACCGAGGGCGCCGTCGGTCCCGGTTGCGGCCGCGTAAACCGTCCCGTCGGCGCCGACGTAGAACAACTCGCTCCCGTCCGCGCTCCATCGCGGCAGGCCCCCCGCAGTCGTCGAGACGATGCGCGCAGGACCCGGTCCGGGAAATGGCGCGACGTAGACGTCGCGCCGCCCCCCCAGGTCGGAGCTGAATGCGACGATGCGTCCGTCGGGTGAAAACCGGGCATTCGATTCGTCGGCATCGGATTGATGGAACGGCGTCGCCGAACGGTCCGCCATCGAAACCGCGATGAGATCGAAGTTACCGCGCGCCGTCCGCTGTGAATAGATCAGCCAGCGGCCGTTTGGCGAGAGGTCGGCAGAGACTTGCATCCCCCTCGGCGCCGGCAGAAGCGGCGCTTCTGCACCGGACACCGGACGGAGGTAGAGCGCGGGAGGCCCCTCACGCGCGGCGCTGAAGACCATCGCGCCGTCCGGCGCGAACGTCGGTTCCAATGCCGCAGCGACCTCGGTGGTGATTCGGCTCTCTCCGCCGCGATCGAGGTCGATCTTCCAGATGTCCATGCGCGACGTCTCGGGATCGGAGCGGTCGGCGAACAGCTCGCGGCCGTCGCGCGACAGCCGCAGGCCCTCATAGGGACTCGGTCCGCGCACCTCGCTGAGGACGCGCCCCTGTCGATCGACGCGGAGCACGCGGCCGAGGTCGCTCCCCGAGTGCACGACGACCGCACCAGTGCTCGACGCCGAGAACTGGGTCACCCCCGTCCCGCCGAAATGCGTCACACCTTCGGCGAGCGCGATCGGCTCCCCCGCCACTTTTCCCAGCGCCGGATCGAATCGGCGCGCCAGGACGACGCCGTCCTGACCATAAATGAGAAAGCCCGGTTCGACGTAGAGCGCGTTGCTGCGCAACGGCAGTACCTCGCGGGTCGAGCCGTCCGGGGATCGCAGCATGATTGCGCCCCGTCCGGGACCATGCGACGACAAGTACAGGAAGCTGCGTCCATCGGGAAGAAACGAGGGCCACGGAATGCGCTCCTCGCCGGCGGCGGCGTTCGCCTTGAGCAGCACGACAGGCGTACCACCCGAAGTGGGCACGCCGAAGATCTGCTCTCCCTGAACAGACGCAAACGCGATCTGTCCGTCACCCCATGTGCCGGTCTGCCCGATGCCTTGCCGCACGTCGCATAGCGTGACCGGGCCACCGCCGCTGAGATCGACGCGCTTCAACTTGCCGAGCGCAAAGAATCCAAGCGACCGGCTGTCGGGCGACCAGAACACCGAGTCCGCACCCTCGGTGCCCGCCACCATCGTCGCCGTCTCGGACGACAATGGCCTGATCCACACGGCGAGAGAACCCCGCCCGTTTCCGCCGGCCATCGCGACGGTGCGTCCGTCAGGCGAGATCGCGAAGGCGACCGCTTCAACGCTCAACGCCAGGGAAACGTCGTCGCCGCGGCCGATCGGAATGGTGAACTTCAGCACCGACTGCCCGGACGCGGGCGCCGCCGACTGCAGTCCGAGGGTGATCAGGGAGGCGGCCGCGACCGCCGCGGCAAGACCCGCGATGACCCACGGCAGGACGCCGGCCCTCCTGCCGCCAGTGGGGGCCGCCTGATCGCGATCGTCCACTTCCGCCAATTGGAGGGCCACGTCCTGCGCCGACTGCCAGCGCCGCTCGGGGTCCTTGCGCAGACAGCCGCGGACGATGCGGTCCAACGAGGGAGACGTCGCGATCGGCGGGGGGTCCGAGGCGAGAATCGCTGACGCAACCGCCGCCTGACTCTCGCCGGGGAATGCGCGCCGCCCGGTCGCCATTTCGTAGAGCACCGCTCCCAGCGCGAAGATGTCGCTGCTCGCGCCGGTGTCGCGCCCCTCGATCTGTTCCGGCGACATGTAGGGCAGCGTCCCGAGGATGGTCCCCGCCACCGTCATACCCTGCGTCATCGTCGAGAGACCCGGGACCCCGTGCGTGGACGGCTTTGCGATCGCCTTCGCCAGCCCGAAGTCCAGCAGCTTTACTCCGCTGCGCGTGAGCATCACGTTCGACGGCTTGAGGTCGCGGTGGATGATGCGCTGCCGGTGCGCCGCCTCGAGTGCGGCGGCGATCTCGGCGCCGATCCGCACGACCTCGGCCAACGCCAGCGGGCCGCGCGTGATCCGCGAGGCGAGCGTTTCCCCGTCGAGATACTCCATGACCAGATACTCGACCGGGGGGCCGGCGCCACCCGACGGCGCACTGCCGACGTCGTGCAGGGCGCAGACATGAGGATGACTGAGGGATGCAATCGCGCGCGCCTCGCGCTCGAAACGCGATCGGCGCTCCGGATCGCTCGATACGGCGTCCGGAAGAATCTTGATCGCAACGGTGCGGCCCAGGCGCGTGTCGTTCGCGCGATAGACCTCGCCCATTCCGCCTTCGCCGATGGCGGCCAGGATTTCGTATGGACCCAGGCGCGCGCCAGGCGGGAGGCTCATGCAGGAGTGAGAAGTATATCGAAGACGGCGGGGCACCGGGCTGGAGGCTAAGGCCTGGGGCCGCGGCGGGCCAAGTGGAAGCGCCGTGCCGTGCCCTGCGCTAGCCCGTCACGTCCTACCCTGATCCGCGACCCATCCTTCGTCGCTTCGACGAAAGCCTCCCTCCCACGTCGCGCGAAACGACGACGTCGCGTCGTCCCACGAGTAACGCTCGATACCAATCCGCGCGGGCGCAATGCGCAGCACGTTCATCGTGCTCGGTTCCCCCCGCCCTCGCGTCGACATCGTCCCCGCCTGCACCACCAGCGCGGAGTGACCCGCGATCTGATACCTCTCCGCGGAATGCGCGACGTGACTCACGTGGAGATGCCCGGCGAGGAACACGTCGGCGCCGGCGACTGCCAGTTGCTGCATCGCCATATCGGAGCGGCCGATCAAGTGCTCGTCGCCGTGGCTGGCCGGCAGGTCGAAGGGGTGGTGGGTGACGACGATTCTGACCAGATGCGGGGGCGCCGCCTTGAGCCGGCGCGCCGCGCGGCCGACCTGGGCCCGGTTCAGCCGGCCGCCACCATGAAACGGCAAGGCGCGCGCGCTGTTCAGCCCGAGGACGATCATCTCGTCACTCTCGAAGCCGGGCTCGAGCTCGCGCTGGATGTGGCGCCGGTAACCGCCGTAGGGATCGAGAAAACGCGCCGCGAGATTGAAGAGCGGCACGTCGTGGTTGCCGGGGACGACGAGCACGGGACCGCGCAGCCGATCGAGAAACTCGCGGGCCTGCCGGAACTGGCTGCGGCGCGCCCGCTGGGTGAGGTCGCCCGACACCGCAACGAGATCCGGCGCAACGGTGGCGATGGTGCTGACGAGCGCCGGGACGAGCCGCGGATCGACACGACCGAAGTGGATGTCGGAAAGATGAACGATCGTTCCCATCGTCACACTCGCGGCACCACGACCGCCAGGGCCGCGGGGTGCGAACGATAGCGGAGCGGCGTCCTCATGATGGCGACCTCGCCGTCGACGGCGACGCTGATGCCTCTGGGCGTCCGCGTGTCGATGGTGACGTCGGTGGCGGCAACGATCTCCAGGGCGCCGGACTGCCTCGCGCGGCCGATCAGCGCCGTCGCCAGCAGCATTGGCAGATCGCGCACGCGGGAGCGGGGCGCGAGGTAGACGAACAGCTTGCCGCGATCGAGGGCCGTCCTGGCGCCGAGCCGGAGGCCGTCAATCGCGTATTCGTTGTTCCCGACGAAGACGAACGGCGTGCGCCGGGTGATCTGCGACCCGTCAGCATCGATCGTCACCGCGACGCCGCGATAGCGCCTCATGATGCGAACTGTGGCGATCGCCATCGCCGGCCACTTGCGGTAGCCGTCATCGCGCAGGTCTTCGCGCTGCTCTACGATTCCGGGGTAGATACCGATGGACGAATTGTTGACGAAGAGACGATCGTTGACCCGGCCGACGTCAACGCGCGCGATGTGTCCCGCGGCGACGACCGCAACCGCCTCACGAAGCGCGAGCGGGATATGCAGGTCCTTGGCGAAGTGATTGAGGGTGCCGAGCGGGAGGACGGCGAGTGCCGCCCGAGAGCCGATGATGCCGGCCGCAACGCCGCTCACGGTGCCGTCACCGCCGCCGGCGACGACGATGGAGGCGCGGGTGCTGGCCTCGCGAGCTGCCTGTTCGGGCTTCTGATCGGGCCGAAGGACAACCAGGTCGGCATTCGTGCCGGCGCTGCGAAACAACTCCCCCAGCTCTTCGGCCCGCCGTGGCTGCGCAGCGGTGCTTCCCGCCGAGGTGTTCAGGATGACGACAATCGACCCGGGCAGCGACACTGCTTCATCGTAGCCGCTGGACCGCTCGTCGGCGCGATCCAAATCCGGCCGGCGCGAACCGGCTGAACCGTGAGGCTAGTTCGCCGAGACGCGGCGGAGCAGCTTCATGTCCGACAGCATCATCCCGGCGCCGAGCA
>JANPCT010001050.1:0-1768 GCA_031431095.1 Acidobacteriota bacterium
ACACGTGGTACTTCTGGACCGGCGGCAACGAAAAGTTCTGGGTCGCGATGGCGGCGCTGCCCGACACGAAGGTGAACCTGCTGGCTTACGTCGATTCACGCCTGCATGGGCAGCGCTTCCGTACGCTTGGCGCCATCACGCAGCCGGGCTGCCGAGCCGCGTCGGCGCCCGACCAATACGGACTGTGGATGGACCAATGCACGCAGCCGGCGGTGCCCGGCGTGCCTGGCGCGCCGACCGGCGTGATGGGGCTCCGCCGCTTTCCGAATCCTGAGTTCGACGCTGCGAAGTGGAACGCCGAAACGTATCTGAAGAAGCCGGGGTCGATGCAACCGCCGTATCGCATCGGCATGGCGTGCGGGTTTTGCCACATTGGATTCAACCCGCTCAACCCGCCGGCGAATCCCGAGTCGCCCGAGTGGGCGAATCTCTCCGGCGGCATCGGTAATCAGTACTGGGAGGAAGGCCGGCTCTTCACCATGCAGCTGCCCGCCTCGGACTTCCGATGGCACGTGGGCAGCCGCCAGCCGGCCGGCACCTCCGATACGTCGCGGTTCGCCACCGACCACATCAACAATCCGAATGCGATCAATTCGATATTCAACCTCGCGCAACGTCCGACCCACCTCGAGGTGATGGCGGACGGCAGTTCCCGCCGCGTGCCCCATATCCTCAAGGACGGCTCGGACTCGATCGGCGTCGCCGGCGCGTCACTGCGCGTCTACGTGAACATCGGGATGTGTTCCGACTACTGGCTGACACTGCACGACCCGGTGCTCGGGCGCACGCAGCAGAAGCCGTTCGACATGGATTACGCGCGAAAGAACTGCCCCGCATGGGTGGCGACAGAAGCGCGGATGCCGAACGCGGAAGCCTTTCTCAAGACGCTCCGTCCGATGCATCTGCGCAATGCTCCTGGCGGCGCCGCCTACCAGACGGCAGACGACGAGGTCATGCGGCGCGGCAAGCTCGCGTTCGCCGACAAGTGCGCTCGCTGCCATTCCAGCAAACAGCCGCCGGCGGATGTTGCCACCGACACGGCGCGGGCGGACGCGTGGTTCCGCGAGCTCGTGTTGTCGGAGAACTTCCTCGCCGACAACTTCCTGTCCGACGACCGGCGCTATCCGGTGTCGCTCCTCGGCACCAATGTGGCGCGCGCGGCGGGCACGAATGCCGGGGCGGGCCAGGTGTGGGCGCAGTTCTCGTCACGCACCTACAAGGATCAGCCCGCCATCGGCAAGCTACGCGGGCTCTACAACCCCAGAAAGCCCAGCGAGCCGATTGAATTCGAGCTCAAAGGCGGCGGCCGCGGCTACTACCGGACCCCGACGCTGATCTCGATGTGGGCCACCGCCCCCTATCTGCACAACAACGCCCTCGGGACCTACGTCAAGGATCCTTCGGTGCGATCCCGGATGCTCGCCTTCCAGGATGCGGTCGAGAAGCTGCTCTGGCCCGAACGCCGGCTCGGCGTGCAATCGATCATCGTCACGTCGATCGATACGGAGCTCGACATTCCGAATCGCAACCGCCCGCTCAGGATTCCCGCGGGCACTCCGATCGATCTCATTGCCCGCGTCGATCCGCGCGAGGTGTCGAGCATCGCGCGCAGTCGCCTCGTGCTCAACCTGTTGTCGGATCGCCGCCTCTTCGACGGGCTGGTGAAGCGTAACCAGGCGCCGGACTTCGTGCTGGATCGCGGGCACCTGTTCGGGACCGAGTTGTCCGATCTCGATAAGCGCGCCCTGATCGAGTTCCTCAAGACGTT
>JANPCT010001051.1:0-3177 GCA_031431095.1 Acidobacteriota bacterium
AAGAACCGGCACCGGGACGCTCCCGCGGCGCCTGCGCCGACACTGTCGGGATCTCCTTGTCGTCCCCGTCGCCGCCGAGCGCGGTGTGAGCCATCTGCACGGCCGCGGCGGCGATGTCGACGATGTCGAACTCCAGGGCCAGCGTCTCGACCACGACGCGGGCGTGATCGAGCCCGCCCTCGAGCAGCCGTTCGCGCAGCGATGCGCGCGTTATCTCCAGGCGCTTGGCGCGCAGATCCGCCACGGTCGGCAGCGTCGCCACTTCGACCTTCTGCTTGGTGACCGCTTCCATGCTGCGCAGCAGCCGGTGCTCGCGCGGTTCGACCAGCGTGATTGCCGTGCCTTCGCGGCCGGCGCGGCCCGTGCGCCCTATGCGATGCACGTAGGTGTCGGAATCGGCCGGCACGTCGTTGTTGATGACGTGTGAGAGCCGCTGAATGTCGAGGCCGCGCGCGGCCACGTCCGTCGCGACCAGCAGGTCGGACGTGCCGACACGGAAGCGCGACATGACCCGGTCGCGCAGCCGCTGTTCCATTCCGCCGTGCAGCGCCTCGGCGCCGTGGCCGTGGGCGTTCAACATCTCCACCAGGGTGTCGACCTCCAGTCGCGTGCGGCAGAAGACGAGCGCGGACGTCGGGTTCTCGATCTCGAGAACGCGGCCCAGGGCCGCCGGCTTGTGGGCGCGCGCGACGATGTAGGCGACCTGGCGGACGCGCGGCAGCTTTCCGGCCGCCAGCTTCTCCCCCGCTACCGTGATTCGCGCCGCATTCTTCAGGTGACGCTGCGCAATCGACAGGATCCGCGCCGGCATCGTCGCCGAGAACAACGCCGTCTGGCGGTCCCCCGGGGTGGCCTCGAGAATCGCGTCGAGGTCCTCGGCGAAGCCCATGTCCAGCATCTCGTCCGCTTCGTCGAGAATCAGCAACTGCAGCTTGTCGAGCGCCAGCGTCTTGCGGCGGATGTGATCCAGCGCCCGGCCGGGCGTGGCGACGACGATGCTGGCGCCGCGTTCGAGGGATCGGATCTGCTGCTGCATCGACGCGCCGCCAAAGAGCGGAACCACCGTCAACCGTCCGCCGCGGGCGTACTTATGGATCGCCTCGGCGACCTGCATCGCCAGCTCGCGGGTCGGCACGAGCACGAGCCCGGCGGTACGGCGGCCGACGTCGGCGTCGGCGATGCGCTGCAGCATCGGCAGCGCGAACGCGGCGGTCTTGCCCGTTCCTGTCGCCGCCTGCGCGAGCAGGTCGCGGCCCGACAGCATCATCGGGATGGTTTCCCGCTGCACCGGCGTGGGCTCTTCGTAGCCCAGCGTGGTCACCGACGCGACGATCTCGGGAGCGAGGCCCAGTGAAGCGAACCCGGTAGGCGGCTTGTCTGTCGTTCGAGGCATCCTTTCATTGTCCCTCGGAACCGGGCTCCGGTTGCGTCAGACTTGTGTAATGCCGGATTCGGAGTGGACGGTCGGGCCTGGGGAGGCGGGCCTGCGGCTCGACAAGTACCTGGCCGCCGCGGGGCGGCTGGGTTCGCGGGCGCGGGCGTTTGCCGGCCTCGAACGCGGCAAAGTCTTCGTCGACGGTAACGAAGCGCAAGCCGCCGACGCGGCCATGCCGCTGGCGATCGGACAGACGGTCCGGGTCTGGGCCGACCGGCCGGGCAGTGCAAAGGCGCGAAAGACGGTGACGCATGTGGGCGACCTCGAAATCATTTTCGAAGACGCCGCGCTGCTCGTCGTCAACAAGCCCGCCGGCCTGCTGAGCGTGCCCCTGGAGCGGAAGGCCGACGCGCCGTCGGTCTACGAGCAGATCGAGGCGCACTTCCGTCCGTTCGGGAAGCGGCGGCCGTTCGTCGTCCATCGGATCGATCAGGACACGTCGGGTCTTGTGGTCTTCGCCAAAGACGCACATGCGCAGTCACAGCTGAAGGCGCAGTTCAAGCGGCGCGAACCCCGCCGCGTCTATCTCGCCGTGGTTTACGGGCACCCAGAGCCGTCCGCAGGCACGTGGCGCAATCACCTGGTGTGGGATGAAAAGGCGCTGATTCAGAAAGAGACGCATCCCCGCGACAAGGGGGGAACGGAAGCGATCAGCGAGTACCGCGTGCTCGAGTCGTTCCGCGAGACGTCGCTGATCGAAGTACGGCTGCAGACCGGACGCCGCAACCAGATTCGCATCCAGGCGCGATTGCGCGGCCACACGCTCGTCGGAGAGAAGCGCTATACCTACGGTCCCGAGGCGCTGCGCACGATTCAATTCGAGCGCCATGCGCTGCATGCCTACCAGCTGGCGTTCGATCACCCGACGGATGGCCGGCCGCTCGAGTTCGAAGCGCCGCCGCCGGCGGATTTTCTCGCGCTGCTCAAGCGGCTTTAAGCAAACCGGCCTCCTCGTATTCGTGATCCTTGCGCTAGACTGCCGGGCGATGCTGATCATCCTGGCGGGCCTCCCCGGCACCGGCAAGACGACCATCGCCCGCGAGCTCGCGACGGCGATCGAAGGCGTGCATGTCAGGATCGACACCATCGAGCAGGCGATCCGCGACCACGGGATCGACGATGCGGCGATGCAGGACGCGGGATATCGAGTCGGGCAGGGGTTCGCGGACGACAACCTCCGCCTCGGCCGCATCGTCATTGCGGATTCGGTGAACCCGATCGCCGCGACCCGCGACGGGTGGCGCGCGGCGGCGACCCGCGCGGGTGTGCGCTCGCTCGACGTCGAAGTCGTCTGCTCCGACGCCGCGGCCCACCGCCGGCGCGTCGAAACGCGCCGCGCCGACATCCCCGGTCACCGGGTCCTCGAGTGGCAGGAGGTCGTCGACCGGCACTACGAAGCGTGGACTACCGACCGCCTGGTCATCGACTCCGCGGTGCTGCGCGTCGAGCAGAGTGTCAAGTTGATCCGCTTGCGCGCCCGGATCTGACGCGTGCGAAACGCGGCCGGCGTCGCATGGCCGCCGTCGCGGTCCACATCTCATATAGGATGACGCCGTGCCACGCATTCGTTCCGGAGAAGAACATGAGCGGCGGGGTCTTTCGGGATGGTCCCGGCGCGAGTTCGTCATTGCCGGCGCGTCAGTTCTCGTCGCCGGCCGCCCCGCCCGCGCGCAGAACGGGCGACTGACGGCGCAGGCGGTCGTCGATCGGATCCGCGCCGGCGTCGGTGTCCCCTGGCGCGA
>JANPCT010001052.1:0-4936 GCA_031431095.1 Acidobacteriota bacterium
GCAGCGCCGGCTCCATCGCAAAACCGGTGATCGGCGGATAGTCCTGCACGATGATGGGAATGTCCACCGCGTCCGCCAGCGCCTTGTAATGCGCCACGACGGCGTTCGAGTTGAGCTTGGGCATGCGCGGCGGGCTGACCATCACGGCGGACGCGCCGAGATCTTTCGCCTGTCGCGTATACGCGATGCAGGTGCGCGTGCCTTCCGCCGACGTGCCGGCGATGATCGGCACACGGCCGGCGGCGTGCTTGACCACGCCACCGAGGATTGTGGCGCGTTCGTGCTCCTCGAGGCGCGCCACTTCGCCGGTGACACCGAGCGCCGTCAGTCCATTCGCGCCCTTCTCGATGAACAGGTCGACGAGGCGTTGCTGACTCGCGCTGTCGAGCTCGCCAGCGTCCGTGAATGCGGTGGGGATGATCGAATACACGCCCTGGAATGGCATAAAGATCCCGGATCATACCGCCGATAGGGAGGTTGTATGAAACTCCGAGCTGCGGCCGCCGCCTTCACGCTCGCCTGTGTGCTCAGCACCGGCTGCGATCTGCTGACCAAAAAGGACACCACCGCCTCGCCGACGTCGCCGACCGGCCCCACGCCGACCACCTCGGTCGATGCGTTCGCCGGGACGTGGGCGTCGGTGACGACCTCGACGCCGCCGACCGGGTGCGGCAATCTGCGTTACACGATCACTCCGACAACGGCGACCACGGCGAACGTGTCGTTTACCGCGACCTGCGCCGGCAACATCGCGGTCACCGGCTCCGGCTCGGGCACCTTGTCCGGCTCGGTGATCAACTGGTCCGCCAGCGGTCTCGTCGCGCAAGGCGGCGTCAACTGCCCGTTCACGTTCACCAACAGCAAGGCGACACTGGAATCGGCGACTCAGATCGTCGTGAACTACACCGGCACCGTCTGCGGCATTCCGATCAGCGGCACCGAAACAATCAAGAAGTAGGCGCCGCGGCCGGCGGCGCCGCCGGGACAACCCTCCGGCGACCGCTTCCGTCCAGGGAGCAACGGTTCAGCTGCTTGGTGAACCGGACGGACGTCCCTAAACTGGGGCATGTTTGCCGCAGTGTTACTGGCGACCGTGCTCGCACAGGCAGGCAGCGGCATTCCCGTTACGGATCGAGGGCCGCGGCCGAAGCCCGCGCTCATCAAGGTGGGGCAGGCCGGCTTCTCCTTCAATGATCCAGCGTTTGGCTCGCGCATCTGGCGGGTCACGGATCGCTCGACCCTGCCGGGTTCGACGGACCGGTCCTTCCGCACGCCTTCGGCAACGCATCAGAACGCCTGGAGCGCCGACAGTTCCTATTTCTACGTCATTTCCACCAACGGATCCGTCGTCCCCTTCGCGTTCGATCGCAACAGCGGAGGGTTCGGTCGCCTGGACACCCTTCAGTTCTACATCGAACCGCAGTTCAGTTTCGTGAACGACTCGGTCGTCTACGGAACCGTCAACGGCTCGGGCGCCTCGCTACGCACGGTCGATGAGTACGACTTCGGGTCCCAGCAGTACAAGCGCCTCGTCGATCTCGATGCGCTGGTGCCGGGCCTGAGCGGCACGTACGTCGGCGGCCTGGCGTCGAGTGCTGGACCCGTCGAGCGGATCATGGCGTTCTTCGGCGGCGGCTCGCAGGACCGCCATCGTTACGTCGTCGTGTTCGACTATGCCAACCCGCAGCGCCGGCGGCTGCTCGACACCGTCAACTCGACGCTCGACGGACGCGCCGCCGCGGTGACACTCAAGTTCAACCTGCATCATGCGACGATCGATCGCAGCGGCCGTTTCGTGATGCTCTACCCGAGCAGCGGCGATCTTGCGGCGCCGCGAGCCGCCGCGCAAATCTACACGTGGGACACGCTGAGCGATACGATCACGCCGATGCCGGTCCTGACAGCGCGGTCGGCCGGCCATGACGCCTTCGGTTATGGCGTCGGCGTCAACCAGGACTGCTGCACCAGTACGTCGTGGGATGCGGCACAGTGGCAGATCCGATCGCTGACCACGCCGCTCGTGTCGCGCGACCTGATCGCGCCGATCATCACGCCAAAGGAAGTCTATCTCGCCGATCACCCGACCTGGAACAACGCGCGCCGGGATCGGCTGGTGCCGTTCATCACGGCAACGTACCGCTACAGCGCCAACTCCGGCGAATGGCGGGCCTGGGACGACGAGATACTCGCGGTGCAGACGGATATCGGCGACGAGGGCGCCGAAGTGACCCGGCTGGCGCATCACCGCAGCGACGTGCGCAACGACGACGCCCCGCAGAGCGTGTCGTTCTGGTACCTGCCGCGGGCCAACGTCTCGCGCGACGGGCGCTGGGTGCTCTTCACGTCGAACTGGGAGAAAACACTCGGGACCGATCCGAAGGCGGCGGCCGGCGAGCGCGCCCGCCAGGACGTTTTCCTGCTCCAGTTGCCACGCACCGACAGCAACAGCGACGACGAGCCGCCGCCAGATCCGCCGCTCGAGATTGCGACAGCCGAGCTGCCGGATGCTCGACTGAAAGTCGCCTACACGGTATCGCTGCAGTCGTCCCGCCCGGCGACGTGGAGGCTGACGGCGGGCGCGTTGCCGCCCGGATTAGCATTGACGGCATCGGGTCAAATCAGCGGCACGCCGAGAAGCGCCGGGGCGTGGTCCGCCGAGCTGACCGCGACCGACCCCGCCTCCACAGCCTCTCGCGTGTTCCTGTTGAGGGTGCGCAAGTAATCAGCTCGCCGCTCTCAGCTTGAGTCATGAGCCATGAGCGCTTCGTCACCCGCTTTGCGCCGGCACCGACCGGCTGGCTCCATCTCGGCCACGTGCTCAACGCGGAGCATGTGTGGGGACGGATCGCGTCCTCCTCGCTGGCGGGTGAGAAGCAACGTCGAGTGCTGCTGCGCATCGAGGACCACGATCGCGAGCGCTGCCGTCCCGAGTACGAAGCGGGAATCCTCGAAGATCTGGCATGGCTTGGCTACGTCTGGGAAGCTCCACTGGTCCGCCAAAGTGAACGGGACGCCATCTATCGGCACGCGGTGAGCGTGCTCGCCGGCCAGGGCCTCGTCTACGCGTGCGACTGCACGAGGCGTGCGATCGAGGAACGCACGAGTAGAGACAAGGCTGCGCCGGACGGCGCGTTGCCTGGGGAGCTGCGCTACCCGGGCCGGTGCCGCGATCGCGGCATCGCCGTGACCGACGGCGTTGGCTGGCGCGTGCGGATGGATCCAGGCGTCGAGCGATTCGTCGATGCGCAACTCGGACCCCAGGAACAGGACCCGTCGCAACAGTGCGGCGACGTCCTGATCCGCGACCGCCTCGGGAACTGGACCTACCAGTTCGCCGCAAGCGTCGACGACTTCGCGCAGGGTATCGACGTGGTGATTCGCGGCGCCGACCTGCTGGCGTCAACCGGCCGCCAGATCCGTCTCGCGCGCCTCCTCGGGCGCGACGCGCCCGCGACATTTCAGCATCATCGGCTGATGATGAAATCCGCGACACAGAAACTAAGCAAGTCCGACGGCGCCACCGGGATCCGCGACCTGCGGGCGCGGGGGCTCAGCGCGGTCGGTGCTCAGCGGGTAGTTCGTAGTGCGTAGTGCTCAGTGGGTGGTGCGTCGTGCCCGCTCGTGTCTTCACGCCTGCCCTTCGTGTCTTCCTCAAACCGTAGGACTCGTCCCGCCCGCTGTACAATGACCGTCCGTGCGAACGATTGCGCTGATCCTCTTGACGCTCATGGCGCTCGCGCAGGGCCAGGCGCCCGATGTGTCATGGCCGATGCATGGCGGCGAAGGCAACATCCGCTACTCCCCACTCACCCAAATCAATCGCTCGAACGTCAGCCGGCTGCAAGTGGCGTGGACCTACGACTCGGGGGACGCCTTCACGGGCTCGGAGATGCAAAGCAACCCGATCGTCGTCGGCGGCGTGCTCTACGCGACGACGCCGACGCTGAAGGTCGTCGCCGTCGACGCGGCCACCGGGCGCGAGTTGTGGAAATTCGATCCGAGCGGCGGCGCCGCGCCGGGAGCGCGCTTCCGCCACCGCGGCGTGGTCGTGCATGGCGACCGCGTCTTCGTCACCTACCGCACCTGGCTCTACGCCCTCGACACGAAGACCGGACAGCCGATCGCGACGTTCGGCACCGGCGGCCGCGTCGATCTGCGCGAAGGACTCGGCCGTCCTGCCGACAAGCTGACGGTCACGGCGAGCACCCCCGGCGTCGTCTTCGAGGACCTGCTGATCATGGGCAGCACGGTTCCCGAGACCCTGCCGTCTGCGCCCGGCGATATCCGCGCCTTCGACGTCAACACCGGCAAGCTCCGCTGGAGCTTTCATACCATTCCCCATCCCGGAGAACCCGGCTACGAGACGTGGCCGCCAGATGCCTGGCAGATCGCCGGAGGCGCCAACGCGTGGTCCGGCGTGACGGTGGATCGCGCCAACGCGATGGTCTTCGCAGCCACCGGTTCGGCATCGTTCGACTTCTACGGTCAGAACCGCGCCGGCAACAACCTGTATGCCGACAGCGTCCTCGCGCTCGATGCGCGGACCGGGAAGCACGTGTGGCATTTCCAGGGACTGCAGCACGACGTGTGGGACCTGGACTTCCCTGCCGCACCGAACCTGGTGACGGTGACGCGCGCCGGCCGCACGGTCGAGGCCGTCGCCCAGGTGACGAAGACCGGGTTCGTGTTCGTCCTCGATCGCCGCACGGGCAAGCCGCTGTTCCCGATTCAATACCGCAAGGTTCCCGCGTCCACCATCGCCGGAGAGCAGCTCTCCCGCACCCAGCCCGTGCCGGTGATGCCTCCCGCCTTCGCACGCAGCGGCCCGACCGAGGCGATGCTCACCCGCCGTACACCACAGGCGCACGCGGCCGTTCTCGAGCAGTTCCGGAAACTGAAGTCGGGCCTGTTCGCGCCGCCGTCACTCGAAGGCACC
>JANPCT010001053.1:0-3181 GCA_031431095.1 Acidobacteriota bacterium
GCGCGTTCGTCCCACAGGTTCTTCAGCAGCGTTGTCTCGTTGGTCGAGGTCTCAGACACAGGTCAGCTCCACGTAATCCTGGAAGCGCCGGTAGTGGGCGTCCCAGCGATCGGCCGCGACGGGCGCGAGCCGGTCGATTGGAAAGGAATACTCGATGACGCGCCGCGCCTCGCCGATCGTACTCACCGCCCCGGTCGCGAGCATCTGCATCGCGACGTTGCCGAGCGCGGTTGCTTCGACCGGCCCTGCCAGCACCGTGCGCCCCGTTGCATCGGCGGTGAACTGGTTGAGCAGCCGGTTACGCGAGCCGCCGCCCACGATCTGAATCTCGGTGATGGGCGTGCCGGTCAGCGCCTCGAGCGCGTCGAGGACGACGCGGTACTTGAACGCGAGGCTTTCGAGGACCGCGCGCGTGAACGCGCCGGGTCCGCAGGGCTCCGGCTGCCCGGTGCGCCGGCAGTAGTCCCGGATCGCGTCCGGCATGTCGGGCGGATGCAGGAACGCAGGGTCATCCGGGTCGAACAGCGACGTGAACGCGCCACGCTCGTCCGCCGCCGCGTCCATCAGCTCCGCGTACTCGTAGGCGTGTCCGTCGCGGGCCCACCGCCGCCGGCACGCCTGCAGCAGCCATAGCCCGCTGATGTTCTTCAACAAGCGCGTCGTCCCGCACACGCCGCCTTCGTTCGTGAAGTTCGCCTCCAGCGCGCGTGGCGTGATGATCGGCTGCGGCACTTCGGTGCCCAGCAACGACCACGTGCCCGAGCTGAGAAAGGCGCGGCCGCCGTGCGCCGCGACCGATGCCACCGCCGATCCGGTGTCGTGACACGCCGGGGCGACTACGGGCGTTCCCGCCAGGGTGTCCGACACCGACGACATCAGGCGGCCGATCACCGTGCCCGGCTCGATCAGCGGCGGCAGAATCCGCGTCGGCAGGCCGAACTCGTGCAGTAGCCCCGTCGCCCACGCGCGCGACCGCGCGTCGATCATCTGGGTCGTGGTCGCGTTCGTGAATTCGGCCCGCAGCTCACCGGTGAGCCGGTAGTTGAGGATGTCGGGGATGGTGCCAAACCCGATTGCCGCGTCGAGCACCCGCGGCGTCGCGCGCGCCGCGGCGATCAACTGGTAGATGGTGTTGAAGGCGAGGAACTGGATGCCGGTGACACCGTAGATGCGCGCCCGCGGCACGCGGGTGAACGCCGACTCCATGACGCCGTCGGTACGCGGATCGCGGTAATGGTAGGGGTTGCCGAGCAGCTCGCCGCCCCTGCCGAGGAGTCCGTAATCACAACCCCACCCGTCCACGCCGATGCTGTCGGGCGGGGACGGCGTCGCGGCGAGACCGGTGAGCGCCGTCTGCATGTGCCGCCATAAGGCCGGCAGATCCCAATGCAGCGAGCCGTTGTCCCTCAGCGGCTCGTTGGCAAACCGCGAGACGGCAGTCAGCGCGAGAACGCCGGAACGCAGGCGGGCCGACATCGCGCGACCGCTTTCGGCACCGAGATCGAACGCCAGGAAATGAGCACCCATGCGACGGGCCTAACAGCATACGTCCCGGGGGCCTGGCGCGCGATCAGGTTTCTCGGCTCGGCCCGTGTTTCACGGTATGGAACGGACATCGGCAGCGCCGCGGTCATCCGGGCGCGATCACATCTCGCGCCGACCCCAGAGGAGCCCCGGCGATCCGGGGGGATTTCGCCATGTGAAACGCCGGCCTCGCGCCGGTTCGGAGTTGCGAGCCATGCGGTCCGGTTATATCGTGAACGCGTATGATGAATCGATCGGCCATTCAGGATGCCCTCGGCGAAGGACACGGACTGCTGCGGCTGGAACCCTCCTGGGTGCCCCGCGCGTTCATGCACCCCGGCCGCCGCCTCCGGCTCCATCCGGACGACCTCTATGCGTTCGGCGGCCATCGCGGCGGCATCAACGAGCGATGGTTCTCGTCGACCACCAATGCGGACAACGGTCCCGGCACGCCGGCCGACGAGGGCCTCAGCTACGTGCGCCGTGAGGACGGCCGCCGCTTCCTGCTCAAGGAAGCCGTCGACCAGGCGGGCGATCTGCTGCTCGGCGCCGACACGATGGATCGCGAGCGCGGCTGGAACCTGCTCTGCAAGTTCTTCGACAACATGGGGCCCATCCCCCACCACATGCACCAGAACGACGCCGACGCGCAGCGCGTCGGACGGCGAGGCAAACCCGAGGCGTACTACTTCCCGCCGCAGTACAACCCGACCGACAACAACTATCCGCACACCTTCATGGGCCTCGAGCCCGGCACCACGAAGGAGGATGTGCGGCGCTGCCTCGAAAACTGGAACAGGGGGGACAACGGCATCACCTACTTGTCACGCGCCTACCGCCTCGAACGCGGCAGCGGCTGGCAGATCGATCCCGGCATCCTGCACGCCCCGGGCTCGCTGCTGACGTACGAGCCCCAGGTGAACAGCGACGTATTCGCGATGTTCCAGTCGGAAGTCGAAGGCCGGATCACGCCGTGGGAGTTGCTCGTCAAGGACGTGCCGCCGGAGCAACACCAGGACCTCGACTACATCATCAGCATGCTCGACTGGGACGCCAACGTGAACCCGCGCTTTGGCGAGAGCAACCACTATCGTCCGAAGCCGGTCAGGCCGTTCGCCGAAACGGAGACCGAGGGCTACCGTGAAGTGTGGGTGACCTATGGCACCAAGTGGTATTCGGCCAAGGAGCTGACCATTCTGCCGAAGCGCAGCGCCACCATCACCGACGCGGCGGCCTACGGCGTCATCCTGACTCAGGGCTACGGCACGTTTGGCACGCTGCCGGTGTCGACCCCCGCGATGATCAGATTCGGCGAGATGACGGAAGACGAACTGTTCGTCAGCAGGGACACGGCCGCCGCGGGCATCCGGATCGAGAACCGCAGCGCGAGCGAACCGCTCGTGCTCCTGAAGCACTTCGGGCCCGGCAATCCCGATGCCCCGGCGCGGAAGTAGCCGGACGGCGACAGCCGAAGACCGCCACGTGAAACCCGAGACAGGAAACCGCCAGCGGAGTCCATAGATGCACGCAAAGCCAGCCCTGCACAACGCGATGTGGCCCGGCCTCGTCGGCAAAGGCGGACCGGATGCCGAGCCGGCCATCGACCTCGAGACGATGCTCGACCTGACCGCCAACGCGCGCGCCGGCGCCACCAGGT
>JANPCT010001054.1:0-3488 GCA_031431095.1 Acidobacteriota bacterium
GTCGAACGCCGTCAGTCTGTATCGCTGGGACGAGCTGGCGCTCGAAAAAGTCACCGAGATGATCTCGCGGAAGATCGTCCCAGCGATACAGACTGACGGCGTTCGACTGGATCATGGTTTCAGGCCCGGGGGGTGTGGACGGCGGCGCAAGGCTTGTGCGGCCTTGCGCCATCGGGATTATATAATGAGGGCTCATGAAAGCGACGGCGGTCAGCCCACGCAAACGGTCGTTCGAGGGGCTTTCGGCGCAGGATCTTCTTCGCGCATACCGCACGATGGTGCTGTCGCGGAAGCTGGACGACAAGGAAATCCAGCTGAAGAACCAGAGCCTGATCTTCTTCCAGATCAGCGGCGCCGGTCACGAGGCCGTGCTGACCGCGGCCGGAATGGTGCTCAAGCCGGGTCACGACTGGTTCCACCCGTACTACCGCGATCGCGCGCTGTGCCTCATGCTCGGCATGACGCCGCTCGAGATGCTGCTCGGGGCGGTGGGCTCGAAGGACGACCCGAGCTCCGGCGGCCGGCAGATGCCGTCCCACTGGGGCCACAAGAAGCTCAATATCGTCTCGCAATCGAGTCCGACCGGCACGCAGTGCCTGCACGCGGTCGGCACCGCCGAAGCTGGCCGCCTGTACGACGCCGTGACCTCCATCGACGGCCGCGAATCGCTCTACCGATCCGACGAAGTGACCTACGTCTCGATTGGCGAGGGCACCACGAGCGAAGGAGAGTTCTGGGAGTCGCTCAACTCAGCCTGCACGGCGCGTCTGCCGGTGGTCTACCTGATCGAAGACAACGGCTATGCGATCTCGGTGCCCGTCGAAGTGCAGACTCCCGGCGGCGACATCTCGAAGCTGGTGGCCTCGTTCCCCGGCCTGTTCGTGCAGAGCATCGACGGCACCGACTTCCTCGCCAGCTACAAGGCCATGGCAGCCGCGGTCGAGTATGCGCGCACGCGCCAGGGACCCGCGTTCGTTCACGCCAAGGTGGTCCGGCCGTACTCGCACTCGCTCTCGGACGACGAGAAACTGTACAAGACCGCCGATGAACGGGCCGAGGAAACGAAGCGCGATCCGATTACCCGGCTGGCGACGTTCCTCGTGGCCGAGGACATCGCGAGCGAAGCGGAGCTCAAGGCGCTCGTCCGCGACGTGGAGGCGGAGGTCAACGCGGCCGCCGACCTCGCGATCAAATCGGAGAAGCCTGGCCGCGACACCGCCACCCACTACGTCTTCTCCCCGGACGTCGATCCCACCTCTGCGACCTTCGACACGAGCCCCGCAACCGAAGGCAAACCCGACACGATGGTCGCCGCGATCAACCGCACCCTGAAAGACGAGATGGCGCGGAATCCGCGCATCGTCGTGTTCGGGGAAGACGTCGCGGACGCGAGCCGCGCCGCCGCGCTCGAGAGCGTCTCTGGCAAGGGCGGGGTGTTCAAGGTGACGCACGGGCTGCAGCGCGCCTTTGGCAGCGCGCGCGTCTTCAATTCGCCGCTCGCGGAAGCCAACATCATCGGCCGCGCCGTTGGCATGGCCGTCCGCGGCATCAAGCCGGTTGTCGAAATCCAGTTCTTCGACTACATCTGGCCGGCGATGATGCAGATGCGCGACGAGATGTCGATGATGCGGTACCGCTCGAACAACGCGTTCTCGTGCCCGATGGTGATTCGCACCACGATTGGCGGCTACCTGCGGGGCGGCGCGCCGTACCATTCACAGTCGGGAGAGAGCATCTTCGCCCATTGCCCGGGCATCCGCATCGTCTTCCCGTCCAACGCGCGCGACGCGGCGGGCCTGCTCCGCACCGCCATCCGCTGTGACGATCCGGTGCTCTATCTCGAGCACAAGCACCTCTATCGACAGACCTACAACAAGGGGGAGTACCCCGGCAGCGACTACATGATCCCGCTTGGCAAGGCGGCCGTCCGACGCGAGGGCACCGACGTCGT
Source organism: Acidobacteriota bacterium (assembly GCA_031431095.1). Lineage (GTDB taxonomy): Bacteria > Acidobacteriota > Vicinamibacteria > Vicinamibacterales > 2-12-FULL-66-21 > JAICSD01. The sequence goes on from JANPCT010001054.1 coordinate 1,952, forward strand.
CGTCCTGACCTGGGGCGCGCTCGTGCAGCGCTCGCTCCTCGCGGCGCAGCAGGCCGAAAAGGACGGCATCAGCGTGATGGTGATCGACTTGCGCACCATCATGCCGTTCGACTGGACGGCCATCGTGTCCGCGGTGAAGCAGACGAACCGGGTCATCGTCGCCCACGAAGACCAGCTCACGTGCGGTTTCGGCGCCGAGCTGGCGGCACGCATCGGCGACGAGCTCTTCGCGCACCTCGACGCCCCCGTCCGCCGCGTCGCGGCGCTCGACACGCCGGTCGCCTACTACCCCGATCTCGAGGAGGCCATCCTCCCGCAATCGGCCGACGTGCTGAAGGCGATCCAGGACATCGCCCGCTACTGACGTCCTGCTGCCAGTCGCCACGTGTACCCTGATGCGAGCGCTGCTGGCCGGATTGCTTCTCCTCGCCATCGCCCGTCAGGCGCCGCCGGCGCGGGTCGAGGTCCTCCGCTCCACGGGCGGCCTCCCCGCGCATATCGCCGGCATCTTCCGCGAGCCGCTTGCGTTCCAGCAGACCGACGCCGGCCAGTACTTCGTCTTCGATCGACGCGCGCATGCCGTCTTCACCATCACTAGCGACGCGGCCAGGAAAATCGTCGACATCGGCGCCGAGGCGGGGCGGGTGCTGGATCCCACGGCCTTCGATCTCGATCCCTCCGACGGCAGTTTCGTGGTCGCCGATGCGCCACTGAGGCGCTCGCGCGTCCAGGTGTTCACGGCCGAGGGTGCGCGCCTCGCCGGCTTCACGATGGCGGAGCGTGAGCGTCCGCGCCTGCTGCTCGACCACGTCGTGCTGAACGGCATCGGCTCGATCCATTACTCCCGCGGACGGCTCCTGATCAACCAGCCGGAAAGCGGCGGACTGATCTCGGAGCTCGAGATGTACGGCACGCCGGTTCGCACCTTCGGCCAACTGCGCCCCACCGGGCAGGAAGCGGACGCGAACGTTCACCTGGCTCTCAACTCGGGCCTGCCGCTCGCCGACCCGACCGGCGGCTACTATTTCGTCTTCTCCGCCGGCATTCCGTTGTTCCGCAAGTACGACGCGCAGGGCAGGCTGCTGTTCGAGCGTCACGTGGAGGGGACGGAGGTCGATGAGTATCTGAAGACGATGCCGACGCGGTGGCCGACGAGGAAGACGGAGGACGGAGACGTCCTGCCGATCGTTCCTCCTGCCGTCCGCACGGCGGGCGTCGACCGCGACGGGCGGCTGTGGATCGCGCTGATGGGATCGGTGACCTACGTCTACGATGCGACCGGCGACAAGGTGCGCACGGTGCAGTTCCGCGGGGCTGGCGCCCTGACCCCCAACAACCTGTTCTTCTCGAAAGACGGGCGCATCCTGGTGACGCCCGGATGCTACGAGTTCCGCATCACGCCGTGAGCCACGCACGAGAGAGAGTGAATTCCGCCTGAAGGCGGAAACTACAGAGCCCTTCGTTGGCTTCCTGTCGCCCTTCGTTGGAGTTCCTGTCGCCTTTCGTTGGAGTTCCTGTAGTTTCCGCCGTCAGGCGG
>JANPCT010001055.1:0-6790 GCA_031431095.1 Acidobacteriota bacterium
GGCGAGATCAGGCGTTCGACTCGGGAGAGAAACGGGTTCGGGCTGAGGAAGTGGTTCAAGAAGACGATGCGGCCGCCGGGACGGCAGACGCGGCGCATCTCCCTCGCCACCTTGACCGGGTCGGGCACCACACTGATCAGGTAGGGTGCGTAGACGATGTCGAACGAGTGGTCGGCGAACTTCAGGTCGGCCGCATCCATCTGCAGGAGGCGAACCGGCGCGGCGTTCTTGCGCGCCGCCCGTTCGCGCGCTTTTTCGAGCATCGAGGAGGTGAAATCGATTCCGGTGACGGCGGCCTCGCGCGGGTAGAGCGCCAGGTTGATGCCGGTGCCGACGCCCACCTCGAGCACTCGCTCGCCGGGCTGGATGTTCATCCGCTGGATGGCCTGCAGGCGGCCGGGATGAAGGGCCGGCCCGAACGTCAGGTCATAGACGATCGCCAGCTTGTCGTAGACATTCTCGACGAAGTCATTTTCTACGGCGGCCACTGAGAGGGCCCGCGTGGCGACATCGCCGGTCACGTTTTCCGCGTCAGTCTTTCGGTCGAATAAGGCCATCCGTTAAGTCCCGTCCCGCTCGCAGATACGCGACGGATACCTCGCAGATTTGCAAGGTAAATGCCCGCAAACCCGCGGTGCACAGGACTATATCACGGTGCTTCGGATGCGCACCCCGGCGCTTTCCGGGGTTTCACCGGCCGTTCATCAGGTGCCGGCCGGATCGAGCACGCTCAACGCCATGTCGAGCCCCTTGGCGGACACCGAAATCTGCACGCCCTGCACGAGCGGCCGGACCGCCGCGGTGATTTCCCGCGCGATGGCAAGTCCTTCGTCGCCGGCGCGCCCCTCCGCATCGGCACGGCGCATGCGCTCGACGACCGACTCGGGCACGTGCAGACCCGGCACTTCGTTCGCCATGAACTCAGCATGTCGCGCACTCTCGAGCGGCAGGATGCCGGCGAGAATCGGAATGCCGTGATGGCGGATCCGCTGGGCGAACGCCTGGAATTCCGTGACATCGAACACCGGCTGCGTGATCGCGAACTCGGCGCCCGCCTCCACCTTGTAGGCGAACCGGCGCAATTCTTCATCGAGGTTGAGCGCGCCCGGGTTGACGGCCACACCGATGTGGAAGGCCGTCGGACTGCCGAGAGGCTGGCCGCCGATGTCGGCGCCCCCGTTCAGCCGCGTCACGACGTTCGCGAGCCCGATCGAATCGATGTCGAATGCCGCCGTCGCATCGGCGTAGTCGCCGACTTTCGGGGGATCGCCGGTGACCACCAGCACGTTGCGAACGCCCATCGAATGGGCGCCGAGCAGGTCCGACTGCATGCCGAGCAGGTTCCGGTCGCGGCAGGCGTAATGCAGGATCGCCTCGACGCCGGTCTGCTGCTGCACGAGCACTGCGGCGGACCATGCGCTCATCCGCGCACTCGCGCGCGGGCTGTCGGGGATGTTGACCAGGTCCACGCCGCGAATTTTCAGCGATCGTGCCTGCTCGATGAGGGCATCGGTCTGGACACCGCGAGGCGGCGTCAGCTCGACGCTCACCACGAACCCGCCCCGGGCCAGCGTATTGGCCATCCGCGACTTCTGTTCGCGCGGCACCGGCGGCAGGAGCGCCGCCGGCGCGGCACTCGCCGCCGTCGTCCTGGCGCCGGCCTGCACCGCGCCGGGCGCGAGCGACCGCACGGCGGTCTTGATGGCGCGGATGTGATCGGGCGTCGTCCCGCAGCACCCCCCGACCAGCCGCACGCCGGTGTTGATGAAGCGGCGCGCGTATGACGCCATGTAGTCAGGCGAACAGAGGTAGAGATTGCGCCCTTCGATCTCGCGCGGCTTGCCCGCGTTGGGCTGTGCGGCGAGCCGCACGTGCGCGACGCGAGCCATCCGCTCGAGCGTCTCGAGCATCGCGGCGGGACCGACGCTGCAGTTCAGGCCGACGACATCGGCGCCGCGCGCCTCCAGGTCAGGGACGAACGACTCCGGCGCCACGCCATCGAGGCTGTTGCCGTCTTCCTCAGTCGTAATCTGTGCGACGACGGGCAGGTTGCCGAGGCTGCGGACGGCGCGAATCGCCGCGCCGATTTCGTTGACGTCACGGAACGTCTCGAGCACGAAGAGATCGACGCCTCCCTCGACGAGCGCTCTGGCTTGCTCCCTGAATATCTCTTCGGCTTCATCGACGCCGGTCTTGCCCCACGGCTCGACACGAATGCCGAGCGGCCCGATCGCGCCGGCGACGTAGATCTGATCGCGCGCCGCATGACGGGCAATCTTGGCTCCCTGCAGGTTGATCGCGTGGACGCGGTCGGCGAGGCCGAACGCCGCCAGCTTCACCCGGTTGGCGCCGAACGTGTTGGTCTCGATGACATCGGCGCCGGCGCGCGCGTACGCCTGGTGCACCTCCGCGACAAGGTCCGGCTGCGTGAGATTCAGCTCGTCGAACGACCGGTTCAGAAAGATGCCGCGCGCGTACAGCATCGTGCCCATCGCGCCGTCGCAGACGAGCACGCGTTGATCCAGCTCCTGGAGGAAAGGGGTACGCATCAGCGATCCTATGATTTTATCACCTGAACCGCGACGGACTCGGCCTGCACCAGCAGATATGAGCGCGTGACCAGGTCCAGGCCGATCGATCGGACACCCTCGCGTTCTTCGTCAGTGAGCCGATGATGATGGCCGAACAGGTGGAGGCGCGGCCGCATCGCCGCCAGGATTTCGTTGATCTGAGCCTTGCCGGCGTCCGGTCCGCGGCCGCCCGGAAACGGGCGGAACGGCTGCGCCGCCTCGTGGGTCATGAACACGTCCACACCGCGCAGCGCCGCCGCGGCTTCGGCTTCCTCGCGCACGAAGTGGCGGCGCTTGTCCGCGAGTTCCGTCGCCTTCGCGCTGCCCTTCTTCGGATGCGGCAGATCCGCGGCCCGGCTCTCGTACCACGTCGGCGCAAACGTCCCGCCCAGCCCGGCGACGCGCAAGACCCCGGATCTCGTTCCCTCCACCGTCGCTGACGGCTCCGCGACAGGGCCGGAGTGCGCTCGTCGACCTGGTCGGGCAGCGATGTCGACGGCGGTGCCGTTCCTGATGTGATGAAGGTCCCGCGGCAGGTCGGCTGCGGCGATCGCGTCGAAGTTGTCGTTGTTGCCGTGGATCCAGTAGATCGGCGCGTCGAGGGATTCGTAGCGGCCGTCGCCGGTGGCGATGTCGCCCACGCACAGCCAGAACGCCGCCTCGGGGTGACGCGACACGATGCGGCGCGTGGCGTCGAACGCGCCGTGGATATCGCCTAGCGCACCCCAGACGAGGCGGGACGCGTCGTCTGGGTGGCCGTCGTCCCTGGCGCGGGCACGAGCATGTCGGTCTTGTCCCAGATGAAATCCTTGTTGCTGTAGACCGCGAGCTCGTAGTCCTTGCCCATGAAGATGGCGGACACGGGGCAGGCCTCTTCGCAAAAGCCGCAGAAGATGCAGCGCGTCTTGTGGATCTGGTAGACGCTGGCGTAGCGCGGACCGGCCTGGACGCTGCCGTCGTTCTCCGCCGCTTCGAGGTAGATGGCGTCAGCCGGGCACGCCACCGCGCACAAGCCGCACGCCACGCACTTCTCCAGCCCGTCCTCGTCGCGCATCAGCACCTGTTTGCCGCGCCACTTGGGAAACACGGGGATTTTCTGGTCCGGGTAGTTGACCGTGATCTTCGGCTTGAAGAAGTGCCGCAGCGTGGTCGCGAACCCGATGATGAGCGGACGAATCATCCGCAAATCATATCAGACGGACGCTCACGCACGGACAAGGCAAGGCGCAAGGCAGAAACCTGAGCGCGCCTCGAGCCTGAGCTGTGAGGCGTCTGTAAAGTACACTGTTGCGGTCGATGCCGTCGCAGACAATCCACGGGCCGACGAGCGAGCAGGTGCTCCTGTTCACGTTGATGGCGAAGCTCGCCGTCGGGGCGGTGCTGGCGACGATGTTGGTGAGATTTCCGTGGTTTCGGCGCATTCTGCTGACGGAAAAGCGCGACTGGCCGGAACGGCTGGTCTTCGCGGCGAGCATCGGACTCCCGCTCACCGCGGGCGTCGTCTGGCGGCTCCTGCTCAACAACAACGCCGCGGACCTCACGCTGTCGGGCGCATTCCTGGCAGGGCTCCTCGCCGGTCCGTATGCGGGCGCCATCGTCGGCGTCATGCTGGGAATCCCGCCGACGTTCGTCGGCGAATGGGGGGCGCTGCCGTTCGCGATCGGATGCGGTTTTGCCGGCGGCGGGCTGCGGGAGCTGTGCCCTCCCGAAGCAATCTGGCACTTCTCTCCGCTGTTCTTCACGGGGCTGCACCGCCACGTCTGGCGCCTCGTCCGGCGCTTCGAAATCGACTGGGTGGTCGTCCTGCTGGCAGCGCCGATCGGCCTCGAGGTCATCGCGCAGGCGGTTGGCTACCGGTGGGAGGATCGGCTCTTCATCATCCAGGCGCGGACGCCGGGCCTGTGGGCCGCCGTGCTGGTCACCACCGTGCTGTCGGTCGCGATCCCGATCAAGATCTGGAACAGCGCGCGCATCGAGCACCGGCTGGAGGAACAGGCAAAGCTACTGATGGCGTCGCGGCTCGACGCGCTGGCCAGCCAGATCAATCCACACTTCCTCTTCAACACGTTGACGTCTGTGTCGTCGCTCATTCGCTCCGAACCGGAGAAGGCGCGCACCCTCATCGTCAAGCTGTCGGGGCTGCTCCGCCGTCTGCTGCGCAGCCAGGAGCACTTCGTGACGCTGCGCGAAGAACTCGACGCGATCGACGAGTACCTGGACATCGAGAGCATCCGCTTCGGTCCGCAGCTCAGGATCGAGAAGCACATCGACCCGGCCACGCTCGACCTCATCGTTCCCAGCATGATGCTGCAGCCGCTCGTGGAGAACTCGATCAAGCACGGCTTGTCCGACAAGCTGGGAGAAGGATGCGTCACCATCCGCAGCCTGCGCGACGGCGACCACGCGATCATCGACGTGATCGACAATGGCATCGGCATTCCCGCGACCGAGGCCGGCCGCGTCAAGGGGACCGGCATCGGGCTTCGCAACGTCAACGAACGCCTTCGCGTCATCTACGGGGCGAACTACCAGCTGCAGCTCGACAGCGTGCCCGGCCAGGGCACGTGCGCGCGCATCGTCATTCCGGAGCTCCGCATGTCACCCGTCAAGGAGATCGCGTAAATGGCGCCGTCGTCGAACCCCGCCGGAACCGAGGCCGCCGATGCCATGCTGCGCGTCGTGGTCGTGGACGACGAACAACTGGCGCGATCCGAGTTGTGCTTCCTGCTCGAACAACTGGGAGGCATCGAGATCATCGCGCAGGCGGGCAACGGCATCGAGGCCCTGAACGTCATCGAGGAGCACCAGCCGGACCTGGTCATGCTCGACGTGCAGATGCCCGGGATCACCGGATTCGAAGTGGCGCGCCGCGTCATGCAGGCGGGATCCCTCGCCCAGCTGATCTTCGTGACGGCCTTCGACCAGTACGCGATTGACGCGTTCGAGGTGAATGCGGTCGACTACCTGCTGAAACCGGTGGAGGCGGAGCGCCTCGCGACCGCCGTCGAACGCGCCCGAAAGCGGCAGATCGCCGAAGCCAAGTCGCAGGAACCAAAGGCCGAGCTTGATTTCGAGCGCCTGGTCCAGATGCTTGGCGACCGGAAGGGCCGGCGCGAGCAGCTCGCGATCAAGGTCGACGACCGGTTTCTCCTGATTCAGACCGACGAGGTGGTGCATGCCTCCGTCGAGGACGACCAGATCCGGGTTGTAACGAACAGCTTGTCTGGAACGTCCAACTATCGGACACTGGATGAACTACAGACGCGGCTGGACCCTGCCGTCTTCTGGCGGGTGCACCGGTCGCACCTGGTGAACATCAACCGGATCAAGGAAATCGTGCCTTGGTTCAGCCGGAACTTCATCCTGAAGATGAAGGACGGGAAAGGCACCGAGATTCCGGTCAGCCGCTCGCAGACGCGGCGCCTGCGCGAGTACCTGAAGTTATGAGCGATAGTCACGACAAGGACCCGTTCGCCCCTCCCGCGCCGGAGCCGTTTCCGGAGCACACGGAGCATTTTGCCCACTCACCCGCGGAGGCCTACCCGCCGCCGCTGACGCTGGCGCCCGCGGAGGGCTACGCGCCGCCGATGGCGCACGGCGGGGCGGAGTCGATGTCCGCCGAGCCCGGCGCGGCAAGCGGCGTCGAGACGCGGATGGCGCTAGACGGTACGTCGGTCTGGCTCAATCGCCTCGGCGAGGAGCTGGTGGCGTGGCTGAAGACACTGGCCTCGGCCGCCGTCTACGCCACGCTGATCGTCACCTTCGGATTTCAGGTCGCGCGCGTCGAAGGCATGAGCATGGCGCCGACACTGCAGGACCAGGATCGACTCATCGTCAACAAGCTCGCCTACCGCATCGGCGACCCGAAGGTCGGCGACATCGTGATGTTGTATTACCCGCTCAAGCCGGAGAAGTCGTTCGTCAAGCGGATCATCGCGGAAGAGGGAGACCAGGTGCGGATCGTCGACGGTCGCGTCTTCCGCAACGACGTGCCGCTGGACGACAGCTTCGTTCCACAGGAGTACCGCAGCCACGACGACTGGGGCCCGCAGGTCATCCCCGAGGGCTACTACTTCGTCATGGGTGACCATCGGAACAACAGTTCCGACAGCCGCCACTGGGGCTTCGTCCCGAAGAAATACATCATCGGCAAGGTGCAGCTGCGCTGGTGGCCGCTTCGGCACGCGCGGATGTTCTGATCCTGACCCGCTACGACGCGG
>JANPCT010001056.1:0-3544 GCA_031431095.1 Acidobacteriota bacterium
GTTCAACTGCCGGGCGGCCCGTTGCTGCGGCACCGGCCAGCCCGAGGCGTTGTACGCGACCGGCATGCGCGCGCCGGCAACGCCTGCCGCGGCCGTGCGCACCGGATCGCGCGCGAATGGCGCCAATGCGCAATGCTTCGCGCGCCGGCGGCTGGCGCCGCATAGAATCGCCGCATGGCCTCCTTTGGACGCGCGATGCTTGATCAGTGGCTCCTCGATCCCGCCTGTGCCTACTTGAATCATGGAACGGTCGGCGCCACCCCACGTCGGGTTCTCGACGCCCAGCAGGCGCTGCGCAACGAGATGGAGCGGCAGCCGTCCCGCTTCATCCTGCGCGAGCTCGCCGGCGAATTCCCGGCGCCGTGGCGCCGGGTGTCGCGCATCCGCGAGGCCAGCGATCGCGTCGCGGCCTTCGTGCACGCCGATCCGGACGATCTTGTCTTCGTACCGAACGTCACGACCGGCATCAACGCGGTGCTTGGTTCGTTCGCGATGTCCACGGGTGACGAGCTGCTGGTCACCGACCTCGCCTACGGCGCGGTCACCCTCGCCGCGACCGCCGCCTGCGAACGCACCGGCGCGGCTCTGCGCGTGGTGCCGATTGCCTATCCGGTGCGCGACCCCGCCGATGTGGTCAGCGCCGTTGTCGGCGCCCTGACCAGCCGCACGAAGCTCCTGATCGTCGATCACGTCACCGCGCAGACGGCGCTGGTGTTGCCGGTCGCGGCCATTGCCACGGAGTGCCGCCGCCGCGGCGTCGCCGTGCTGGTGGATGGCGCGCACGTTCCGGGTTCCCGGCGATTGGACGTGCCGGCGCTCGGGGTCGACTGGTATGCGGCGAACCTGCACAAATGGGCCCACGCGCCGCGCGGCTGCGGATTCCTGTGGGCGGCGCCGGAGCGCCAAGCCGACCTCCGCGCGCCGATCGTGTCGTGGGGCCGCAATCGCGGCTACCGTCATGAGTTCGAGCACACCGCGACAGCGGACCCGACCAGTTACCTGGCCGCGCCCGAGGGCATCGCCCTGTTGTGCGAGTGGGGCTTCGACCAATGCCTGGACTACATGCACGCGCTGGCCTGGGAGGCCGGACAGATCCTGGCTGAACGGTGGAATAGCCGGTTCGAGGTTCCGCGGGAGATGGTCGGCTCGATGGTCACGGTACCGCTGCCGGCGGCAGCCGGATCCGTTGATGACGAGGCGGCGCGGCTGAGGCTGGCGCTGCTCGTCGAAGATCAGATCGAGGTGCAGCTTCACGCCTGGCGCGGCTCGCTGTGGGTCAGGGTGTCGGCGCAGGTATACAACGAACGCGCCGACGTCGAACGGCTGGGGGACGCGATCGCGCGGCGGTGTCCGCGGGGCGCGTAAGACGAATCGAAGGGCCGTCCAGCCTGCCATCCCAACGTAGTGTTGCCGCTTTGCCTTCGCCTGTGCAGGATTGGTATGATGAGGGTTCTGGTTCCTACTGGGACGTCGTTCAACGGTAGGACACCTGCCTCTGGAGCAGGTTATTGGGGTTCGAATCCCTGCGTCCCAGCCAATCTTTTAAGTTTAAGTCCTTCAACTCGTTAGGCTCGATCGCCGGCACGTCTTCAGGGGTGTCCAAACCCCGCGGCGATCCCTCAGACTTGAAAGATTCTTGAAACTTTCGCCAGCCCGGTGGTCGATTGTCGACGAGGCTCGCGGCATCGAACGCCTCGCCTCTCTCGAGTTTTGCCGCCGCAGCCTGCAGGTTCTCCAGCCTCTGATTGTCGTAGCGCTCGGTGGTGGTGATCGAGGAGTGCCCGAGCAAGTCGCGCACCTGGGCCAGCGGCACACCCTTTTCCACCAGGCGTGAGGCGTACTCATGACGGAGGTCGTGCCAGTGCAGGTTGATTCTGCGGAAGGCCTCCTGCGATTCACGCGTCAGCCCCTTGTAGTCGTTCTTCCGGGACCAACGCGGACGTACGTCGTGGGCCTTCAGGACGGTCACCAGCCAGGTCGCGTGAAAGAGCGGGAGCGGCGCGCCGGTGCCATCACTGAAGACCAGCGTCTCAACTGATTTCTGCTGGCCTATCGCGTCCAGCCGCAGCCATTCGAACACGGCCCGAAGACGTCCGGTAGGGATGGGGACGATGCGCGTCTTGCGGCTCTTCGTGGTGATGCCGCGCAGCACAATGAGGCCGTGCTCCAGGTCCACGTCGGCGAACCGAAGGGCTAGCATCTCGCCTCGGCGCATGCCGGTATCGAGCGCGCAGATGATCATTGGCCGCATCGCCGGCGGTGCTGCCTCCAGCAACCGCCTCTCCTCATCCTCCGAAACCCGCCGGCGGCGGTGATGATCCTCGCGGAGCTTCTTGATTAGCGTCACGGAACCGCGCCGAAACGGAGTGCGAGTGAGGAACTCGTGATTCACGGCCCAGTTCATCATGTGCCGCAGCAGTTCGATGGTGCGATTGATTGAGCTTGCCGCCAGGACGCTCTCGCGCCCGTGCTTCACGCGAGGCTTCTTGAGATTGGCGCTGAAGGCCTCGACATCAGCCGTTGTGATCTCCGAGAGGAGGCGATCGCCGAATCGCGTCAGGAGCGGGTTTAGTCGCCAATCGATCGTCTTGCCTGTTGCCATTCCACTTGCGAGCGCATGACGCTCCTTGTAGATCACAGCGAACTCACAAAACGTGAGCGGGGTGAGCGCGCGGTCGTGCTGCGCGCGGAGGTCGAAGATGCCACCGCGAATGGCTACCCGCAGTTGGTCCAGCACCGCGATCGCTTCGGCCTTCGTGCGAATTTCCCGGTCCGTCCATTTCGTCAGGCTGACACGCACTCCGCGGAAGCTGCCCCACCCACGCGTGCTCGCAACGATCACGCGCGCGGCCGGTGTGCTGGCAGATTTTGTAAAGCCCCATGTGCCGTTCTGTTTGCTATCGAAGAGCGTGCCGGAGTCGGGCGGGAGCTTGGGGGCGGAGATTAGCTCCGAGCGTGGACCGCCCTAGTATGCGCTTCCAGCCACTCGTCGATCCACTCGGCGCGTAGCCGAATCGCTCGGCGCCCGCCAATGCGGACGTGCTGCAGTTCGCCGCGCTCGCACGCCGTATAGATCGTGTCGCGGGATACGCCGCCATACTCCGCACCCTCGGCGACATTCAGCCATTTTGTGGTTGCCACGTGTGCCTCCGTCGTCCCGTTCGCCGCACATTCCGTCGCTGGTTCCTGTCCGCCCGCCGCTCCGGGTCGGCCATCAAGATCTCCTCGCCGCGGAGTGTGTTCTCCCTCTCCGGTGGCGTAGTACCTGACCGATTTGGATCAGACCACGTCGGCACCGTTGCAGTTCTCCGCGTCGAGGGGGGGCTAGCGCTCTCGGAGCACGATAGCCCCCTCGCTAGCCCCCCTGGCAGTTACCGTCAATGACATGACAGGGGGTCACCAGACTCGCAGCCTGATAACTCCCTTGCTAACCCCTCTGATGACTCCCCGAGTGGCCGCTTTTCCCAATGCGCGCTTGACGATGTGAGAGACCCGGGGTCATGAGCGGGGTCATGAGTAAGTAGGGAGCGACCCCCCCTTTTCA
>JANPCT010001057.1:0-6933 GCA_031431095.1 Acidobacteriota bacterium
CGGTTCCTCGAAGCAAACCGCGTCGAGACGCGCAGCCTGTTCGCCGGCAACCTGCTGCGCCACCCGGCGTTCTCGGGGATTCCGCATCGCATCGTGGGCGGTCTGGCCAACACCGACACGGTGATGAACGACACGTTCTTCGTGGGCGTCTATCCAGGGCTCGACGCGGCGCGCCTCGAGCACATGGGCTCGGTCTTCCACCGCTTCATGCGTGGCGACCGCGCGCCGGCAGGGACGGCCTGACGCCGTGGCGGTGACACAGAAGCTCGGCTGCGTGGTGGAGCGCGTCGTCTCGCACGGCGAGCGCGTCTACACCCTCGCGCTGCGGCCCGAGCGCCCGGTGCCGCGATTCAGGGCCGGACAGTTCCTGCACCTCGCGCTCGATCCCTACGATCCGACCAGCTTCTGGCCCGACTCGCGGGTGTTCTCGATCGCCAGCCCGCCGGCGCAACGCGACAGCGTTCGCATCACCTACGCGGTCCACGGCGAGTTCACCGCGCGCATGGAAAGCAATCTTGTCGAAGGGCGCGAGGTCTGGATCAAGATGCCGTACGGCGACTTCGTCGTCGAGTCGAACGACGACGTGGTGCTGTTTGCGGGCGGAACCGGCGTCACCGCATTCACCGCGTTTCTCGAGGGTCTCCCGACGGCGACGAAGCGGTCCGTGACGCTTGCCTACGGCGTCAGGACGGCGCCGCTGCTGATCTACCGTGACGTCGTCGAGCGGTGCGCGCAACGCGTGCCATCGCTCGAAGTGACGTATTTCGTCGAGGACGACGACCAGGGCGGACGGCAATCCGCCCACGATCGCGTGCGCTGGGAGCCCGGGCGGGTGTCGGTGTCCGCGATCCTGCCGCGCCTCCGGAACCCGTTCGAAGCGGCGTACTACATATCCGGTCCTCCGCCGATGCTGCGCGGCATCGGCGACGACCTTCGCGCGCGCAACATTTCTCAGGAGGCCATTCACATTGACGCCTGGGAATAGCCCGGCAACCGCGCCGCCGTCGTTCTGGCGCGACCGGCCCGTGTTCGTGACCGGCGCGACCGGCCTGCTCGGGTCATGGCTGGTGCGGCACCTGCTCGCCGCAGGGGCCGACGTCGTCGCGCTCGTCCGCGACTGGGTGCCGCGGTCGGAGCTCGTGGCCGGCGGCCTGCTCGACCACGTGCGTCTCGTCCGCGGCGACGTCCGCGACCAGGAGACAATGGAACGCGCGCTCGGCGAGTACGAGATCGCGACCGTGTTCCACCTTGCGGCGCAGACGACGGTCGGGGTCGCGAACCGCAATCCCGTTTCCACGCTCGACACCAACATCCGCGGAACGTGGGCGGTGCTCGAGGCGTGCCGCCGCACGCCGACGGTGCAGCAGATCGTGACCGCGTCGTCGGACAAAGCCTACGGCGACCAGGAGAACCTGCCGTACCGCGAGGACACGCCGGTGCTCGGCCGTCATCCCTACGACGTGAGCAAGTCGTGCGCGGACCTGCTGGCCCAGATGTACGCGAAGACCTACCAGCTCCCCGTGTGCGTGACGCGGTGCGGAAACTTCTACGGCGGCGGCGATTTGAACTGGAACCGGATCGTGCCAGGGACGGTCCGCTCGGTGCTGCGCAGCGAGCGCCCGATCATCCGATCCGACGGGCTTTTCACCCGCGACTACCTGTACGTCGAGGACGGCGCGCGCGCCTACATCCTGCTCGCCGAGCAGCTCGCGGCGACGCCGAAGCTCGCGGGCGAGGTGTTCAACTTCTCGTACGAGCGGCGCATGACCGTCCTGGAGATCGTCGATCGCATCCTCGACGTGATGGGATCGACACTGAAGCCGGACGTCCGCAACGAAGCATCCAACGAGATCCGCGACCAGTATCTCGACGCGGCCAAGGCGAGGACTGCCCTCGGCTGGGCGCCGGCGTTTACATTCGAGGAGAGCCTGCGCTCGACGGTGGACTGGTACACGAGGTACTTCGGTGGCTGAGCAGCGCATTCCTGTCGTCATTTTGTGCGGCGGCGCGGGCACGCGCCTGTCCGAGCAGACGGAGGTCCGTCCGAAGCCGCTCGTCGAGATCGGCGGCCGCCCGATTCTCTGGCACATCATGAAGCACTACTCGCGCTACGGCTTCAACGAGTTCGTGCTGGCGCTGGGCCACAAGGGCGACCAGATCAAGCGCTACTTCCTGGATTACCGCGCGGTAGGACAGGACATGACCATCTCGCTGCAGGATGGCCAGGTCGCGCCGATCAACAACAAGGTCGAGCCGTGGACGGTCCATCTCGTCGACACCGGCGAGGCGACGCTGACCGGCGGCCGGCTGCGGCTGCTGCGACCCCTGATCGGCGGCGGAACCTTCATGCTGACCTACGGGGACGGCGTCGGCAACGTCCGGCTCGACGCGCTCCTCGAGTTCCACCAGTCGCGCCAAGCCCTGGTCACGCTGACGGCGGTGCGCCCGCCGGCGCGATTCGGCGCGCTGGAGTTCGACGGTGATCGCATCCGGCACTTCAAAGAGAAGTCCACGCTGCACGAAGGCTGGATCAACGGCGGGTTCTTCGTGGTCGAACCCGCCGCGCTGGACTACATCGAGTCGGACGTCATGTGGGAGCACGCGCCGATGGAGACCCTCGCGGGCGCGGGTCACCTCGTCGCCTACCGGCACGAAGACTTCTGGCAGTGCATGGACACGCTTCGGGACCTGCGCTATCTCGAGTCGCTGTGGGACGCCGGAAAGGCGCCGTGGAAGACCTGGTAGGCGTGAGGCACCGGAACCTTCTCGCGGACGATCTCGATCGGGTGGTCGCACAGACCGAGCGGCTGTGGCAGGACCTGCGCGGGGCCCGCATACTCGTCACCGGCGGGACCGGGTTCGTCGGCAGCTGGCTGCTCGAGAGCCTGTTGTGGGCGAACGAGCGCTTCCGACTGGATGCATCGGCCGTCGTGCTGACGAGGAACGCGCGCGCCTTTTCGGCAAGGGCGCCGCACCTCGCGTCGCATTCCGCGCTGTCGCTTCGCGAGGGAGACATTCGCACGTTCGGGTGGGACGGCGAATCCCTCTCGCACGTGATCCATGCGGGAACGGAGACGCGGACGCCCGGCAACCGTGACGATCGGCTGCGCATCTTCGATACGATCGTCGAAGGCACGCGCCGGACGCTCGAGATCGCGGAGCGCGCCGGCGCCACCCGGTTCCTGATGACGAGCACGGGTGCGATCTACGGCCGTCAGCCCGCGGAGTTGAGGCACATCCCGGAAGACTACGCCGGCGCCCCGGATCCGATCTGCGCTCAACTCGCCGGCGCACAGGCCAAGCGCGCCGCCGAAACGCTGTGCGCGGTGTATGCCGAGGGGGCACTGCACACGACGATCGCCAGGTGTTTCGCCTTTGTCGGTCCGTACCTGCCGCTCGACCAGCACCTCGCGATTGGCAACTTCATCCGGGACGCGTTGGCACTGAAGCCAATCCGCGTCGATGGCGATGGAACGCCACAGCGCGCCTACATGTACGCGGCGGACCTCGCCGCCTGGCTGTGGACGATCCTGCTGCGCGGCGACCGCGGCCAGGCCTACAACGTCGGCTCGGAAGACGCGATTTCGATCGCCGACGCGGCGCGGGCGGTTGCGCGCGCGGCGGGCGGCGGCAGCGAGGTGGTGATCGCACGCACGGCCGCGAGCGGCGCGGCGGAACGCTACGTGCCGTCCACGAAGCGGGCGCGAACGGACCTGGGAGTATCGATGACGGTAGATTTCGCGGCGGCGCTGACGCGGACCCTGGACTGGCATCGCGCGGGCGGCGGGCTGAATCATGGCGCCAACTGAGCGCACGCTCCAGATTGGCGATCGGCGCATCGGGCACGGCGAACCGTGCTACGTGATTGCCGAAGTCGGCATCAACCACAACGGCGATCTTGCGATCGCGAAGCTGCTCGTGGAGGCCGCGGTCCTGGCCGGGGCCGATGCGGTGAAGTTCCAGAAGCGCAAGCTCCGCGAGACCTACCGCGAGGAGATCATCGATCAGCCACGGCATGGCGAGCAGGGGCTCCAGTACATCGTCCCGCTGCTGATCGAGTTCGAGCTCCCGGACGATCAGTTCAGGGAGCTCTTCGATTACTGCCGGGCGAGCGGTCTCACCGCGATGTGCACGCCGTGGGACCGCGCCAGCGTGGACTTTCTCGAAACCTGCAACCTCGCGGCCTACAAGATTGGCTCGCCGGATCTGACCAACTTCCCGCTCATCGAATATGTCGCGGCGACCGGGCGGCCGATGCTGCTGTCTACAGGAATGTCCACGGAGGAAGAGGTCCGGCGGACGCTCGCGTTTCTCGAGCAGTGCCACGCGGAATACGCGCTCTTCCACTGCGTCAGCACCTATCCGGCGGCGCCGGAGGAGATCAACCTCCGCTTCATGGAACGGCTGCGCGAGTGGTCGGGGCGGCCGGTCGGTTATTCCGGGCATGACGACGGCACCGCGATCTCGCTGGCCGCTGTGGCGATGGGCGCGCGCATCCTGGAACGCCACCTGACGCTGGATCGCACGATGCGCGGCCCCGACCACAAGGCGAGCCTGGAGCCGGCGCAGTTCGCGGAACAGGTGCGCGCGGTCAGAGAGGTCGAGCTGTCGCTTGGCGTCCCGCACCGGTGGATCACCCGGGGCGAGACATTGAATCGCCGCGTCCTCGGCAAGAGCCTCGTGG
Source organism: Acidobacteriota bacterium (assembly GCA_031431095.1). GTDB lineage: Bacteria > Acidobacteriota > Vicinamibacteria > Vicinamibacterales > 2-12-FULL-66-21 > JAICSD01. The sequence continues at coordinate 4,685 of JANPCT010001057.1, forward strand.
CCGCGGCCGACATTCCCGCGAACACCACCATCGCGCGCGACATGCTGACGAGCAAGAGCCCGGGCCTCGGCCTGTCTCCGCAGTTCGTGGACAAGCTCGTTGGCCGGCGCTTGCCCCGCCCCATGGCGCGCGACGAGATGTTCAGGCAGTCCGATATCGAGGAGATTGTCGCTGGACGCGATGCGACCGCCATCGACATCGGCGCGCCCTGGGGCATCGTTGCGAGGTTTCTCGACGTGGCCGCGCTCGAGGAGGCGTTCGTGCCACTGGGCATGAGCTTCGTCGAGTTCCACGTCAGCGATCGCGACCTCGACGCCGGCGCGGCGGCCTACCACGGCGGGCGGAAGCCTTTCGGCTTCGTCGTCCACGCTCCCGAGTACTGCCACGACACGCTCATCGATCTCTGCGCGATCGATCCGGCCCAGCGTGAGCTCTCGACCCGGCGAATCCAGAAGACCATCGATCTGGCGCGGGATCTCGCGCCGCTGTTCGAATGGGATCCCGCGCTCTTCCTGAACGGACCGAAGATCGTCATGCACGTCGGCGGCATGTCGCCGAAACCGGGCGGCTACGACGTCGACGCCGCGAGCGACCGGCTGCTGGGCGCACTGCGCAACCTCGACACCGCCGGCGTCGATCTCCTCCTGGAGAACCTGCCGCCGTATCCCTGGTATTTCGGCGGGCGCTGGTTCGGTCACGTGCTCTGCGACCCGGAGAACACCGTCAGGCTCGTCAAAGAGTCCGGCCTCGGGCTGTGCTTCGACACGTCGCACGCAGCGCTTGAATGCGCGAAAAGCGACGTCAGCCTCTTCGCGTTCGGCAAGGCCGTCGCGCCATACGTGCGCCACCTCCACGTCTCGGACGGCGCCGGCACGTCGGGCGAAGGTTTGCAAATCGGCGATGGCTCTATCAACTTCGTCGCGCTGCTCGGCGTTCTCCTCGAGTCCAGGCCGACGGTGATCCCCGAGATCTGGATGGGCCACCACGAGAACGGCGTCGCGTTCCGCTCGGCGCTCGAGCGCCTGACCGAGATCCGCTGGGCCAGCATGGTCCTCGGCCGATCGAGCGACCGCCGCATCCGGCCGGACCTGCGCGCGCTCACGGTCATGGACGACGCCACGATCTTTACGGCCCTGCGGGTCATCGACACCAACCGCATGGGTATTGCGTTCGTGCTCGACAGCACCCGGCGTGTGGTCGGGGTGGTCACGGACGGTGACATTCGTCACGCCTTCGTCCGCGGCATCAACCTGCACGACGACGTGGCGCAGGCGATGACGCGGACGTTCGTGCATGGCGACGACGGCATGTCGGCGGCGCAGCTGCGCGAGCGGCTCCCCGGTCGCACGCAGGTGATGCCGATCCTCGACGCGGACGGCCGCCTCGTGAACTTCGCCAGCCTCGAAACACTGGGTGATAGGCCGTGACGGTCAAACTGTCTGACTGGATCTTCACATTCCTCGCGGGCCAGGGCGTGCGGCACGTCTTCATGCTCACTGGCGGCGGGGCGATGCACTTGAACGATTCGCTTGGGACGGCGGATGCGATCGAATACATCTGCACGTCGCACGAACAGGCCGCGGCGATGGCCGCGGAGTCCTACGCGAAGGTTACCGGCGGTCTGGGCGTGTGCCTGGTGACGGCGGGGCCCGGCGGCACCAACGCCATCACCGGCGTGGCAGGCGCGTGGCTGGATTCGACGCCGATGCTCGTCCTCTCAGGCCAGGCCAAGCGCGCGGACTTGAAGGGGTCGTCGGGTGTGCGGCAGATGGGCGTGCAGGAGGTGGACATCGTCTCGATGGTGGCGCCGATCACCAAATACGCGGTCACGGTGATGGATCCCGCGGAGATTCGCTTCCACATGGAGAAGGCGGTGCATCTTGCGCTGACCGGGCGTCCTGGTCCGGTGTGGATCGATCTGCCGCTCGACGTGCAGGGATCGTCGATCGACGCGTCGTCGCTGCGCGGTTTCACCGCGGCCGACGAGCCGATCCGCGGTCTTGCGCCGAAGGACGAAATCGCCGCCGCGGCAGCCCGCGCGATCGATCTGCTCAACGCCGCCGAACGTCCGGTCGTGCTCATCGGCAACGGCGTCCGACTCGCCGGGGCGCGCACCGAGATGCGCCGCCTGATCGAGCGCCTTGGCGTGCCGGTGCTCACCACCTGGCCGGCGCACGACATGGTCCCCGACGATCATCTTCTGATGGTGGGCCGGCCCGGCCCGCTGGCGCCGCGCGGCGCGAACTTCA
>JANPCT010001058.1:0-5925 GCA_031431095.1 Acidobacteriota bacterium
CCGTTCGCCAGTTCCAGTCCTTGAAGAGTCGTCGAGTTGCTGACCCGCGTGGACGTGGCCTGGTCGCGGATCGGCCGGCCGAGGGCTCGCGCCAGATTCGACGCGGCGGCGCGCCACTCGCGCGCGTAAACAGCGCCGTCGCGCTGCTCCGACACGCTCCATTCGCCGGTGATGGCGCCAATCGCGTCGGCGAACTGCTCCGCGGTCAGGCGCCGGACCTCAGGTCCCTCGAACGCGTAGCCGCGCGGCGGAATCTCTCCCGGTCGCGTCACCGCGGGCAACTGATAGGCACGCGACGACATGATCGTGAGCACCAGGTGCTTGAGGTCGTAGCCGTGGTCGGCGAAGTCGGCCGCCAGCCAGTCGAGGAGTGCGGGGTTCCATGGCTTGCCGTCCATTTCGTCCGGATTGGCCACGAGGCCGTAGCCGAACAGCCGCTGCCAAATACGGTTCACGACCGTGCGCGACAGACGCCCGTTCCTCGCATCGGTGAAGATCGCCGCCACGGTCGCGCGGCGCGACTCGAGCGATGTGGACGAGGGCGCCCGAGCCAGCGCCGGATAGAGGAACGCGGGTTCGGCGAACTGGTTGAGCGGGCGATCGCAGCGGAACAACTGCAGCTTCGCCTCGGGCGAGAAGTAACTGGCCAGCGCGTAGGCGTCCTTGAGCTTCCAGTGGCTGACGAAGCTGTCGTGGCAGGCATTGCACTTCAGGTTCACGCCGAGAAAAATCTGCGCGGAGTTCTGCGAGGCCTGCATCCACGGCGTGACCGCGGCGCTGGTCTCTCCGCGCCAGTTGACCCCGGTCACAAACCCATCAGGGTCGCCAGGACTCTGAGGGTTGAGGAGCTTGGCCACGAAGCGGTCGTACGGCATGTTCGATTCGAGCGACGCCCGCAGCCAGGTCGTGATGCTCTTGCGCCCCGCGGTTTCCGAGTAGTAGCTGGTCCCATCTTCGTTGCGCAGCAAATCGTTCCAGAACGAGATCCAGTGCTCCGCGTACTTCTGGCTGTCGGAGAGCAGCGCGCGCAGCAGCCGGTCGCGCTTGTCCGGCGCCTTGTCGGCGGCGAATGCGCGCAGCGCGTCGGGCGGCGGCAGCAGGCCCCACACGTCGAGGTAGGCGCGCCGCGCGAACCACTCGTCCGACACGAGCTGTGGCTCCGCAGCGGTCCGGCCCGCAAGCGTCGCGGCGACGAAACGATCGAGCGGCTGCTGCCACGCCGCCCACACACCGGCCGGCACAACGGGGCGCGTCAGCGCGAGCGGCGCCTCCCACGGGGCGGGCGCCGGCGGAGAGGCCGGTGTCTCCCGCGCGCCCTGGTCGATCCACCGGCGGATGAGCGCGATTTCCGCTGCCGGCAGCGGCGGGTCGTCCTTCGGCATCTGCGGCTCGCTGCGGCCGGTGACGCGCAGGAACATCAGGCTGGTGGCGCTGCTCCCCGGACGTATCGCCGCACCATTGCGGCCGCCATCGAGGGCGTCTCCATAGCTCGCGAGCGACAGGCCCCCCTTGCGCTTTTCCTCGCTATGGCACTCGAGGCAGCGCTTCTCGAAAATCGGCTTGACCTGCAGCGCGTAGTCCACCACTGGAACCGCCGGCCCGGAGACCGCGGCGCGCTGGGCCGCGCCCGCGAGCGCAGACAGCCACAACACCGCGGCCGCCCCTATCGTCCATGCGGCGCCTCTCATCGCGTCACTTCTCGATCACATCCACGATGCCGATGTCGATGATCTGGCCCCAGCCCGCGGGCGCGGCGAGCGGCCACGCGCAGGCAAGCGCCAGTGAGGCGACGCCAATTGAAAGGGTCATAGCGCCTAGCCTAGACTGCAGGGGCGCCGAACGCAAAAACATAATGGCCCTCTACCTCGGCTTCGACTCCAGCACCCAGAGTCTCACCGCCACACTGATCGAGATCAGCGGCACGACACGGCGGATCGTGTTCGAGCACGTCATCGAATTCGACGCGGCGTTTCCGGAGTACGGGACGACCCACGGCGTACGGGTCTCAGCGGATGGGCGGACGGTGACGGCGCCCCCCGCGATGTGGGCTGCGGCCCTCGAGCGTATGGCCGAGGTCCTGCGCGGGAGTGGCATCGATTTGTCGTCGATTCGGGCCGTCACCGGCTCAGCCCAGCAACACGGCAGCGTGTATCTCGCCGAAAAAGCGACGGCGGTCCTGCGCGGCCTGGACCCCGCGTGCGCCCTGCTCGAGCAGATCGACGGCATCTTCTCGCGCCCTGAGTCGCCGGTGTGGATGGACTGCAGCACCGCAGCCGAATGCGCGAGCCTGACGGACGCGCTCGGCGGAGACGAGGCGCTCGCGCGGCTGACGGGATCGCGGGCATACGAGCGCTTCACCGCCGCGCAGATTCGCAAGTTCGCCGCGGCGGACCCCGACGCCTACGCGGCCACCGACCGCATCGATCTGGTCAGCTCGTTCATGGCGTCGCTGCTCGCCGGCCGGCACGCGCCGGTCGAACCGGGCGACGCGTCGGGCATGAATCTCATGGACCTCGCCGGAAGACGATGGTCCGCTGCCGCGTTGGCGGCAACGGCGCCGGACCTGGCGCGACGGTTGCCCCCCATCCACGACTCCTGGGCGATCACAGGCGTGATCGCGCCCTACTGGCAGCGGCGCTTCGGCTTCGGCGCAGCCAGCGTGATTCCCTGGTCCGGTGACAATCCCTCGTCGCTCGTGGGACTCGGTCTGGTGACCCCCGGGGTCCTTGGGATTTCGCTCGGCACCAGCGATACGGTCTTCGGGCCACTCGCACAGCCGTCCCACGATCCGGCCGGGGCCGGCCACGTGTTCGGCTCACCAGCCGGCGGGTTCATGGCGCTGACTTGCTTCGCGAACGGGTCGTTGGCGCGCGAACGCGTCCGCGATCTGCACGGCCTCGACTGGAACGGCTTCACGGAGGCGCTGAAGAAGACGCCCCCCGGAAACGACGGCGGCATGATGACCCCGTGGTTCGTGCCGGAAATCACGCCGCGGGTCGATCGTCCCTCAGTGCAACGGCGCAACCTGGATGAAAGCGAGAGTGCCCGCATGGTGCGCGGCATCGTCGAGGCCCAGGCGATGGCGATGCGGCTGCACTCGCGCTGGATCGCGCCGCGACCGGCCAGCATCCGCGTCACCGGCGGCGCGGCGGCCAATGCCGCCATTCTCCAGGTGATTGCCGACGTCTTCGGCGTGGACGTGGTGCGCGCCGCTCCGCGCAACGCGGCGTCGCTCGGCGCCGCCCTCCGCGCGTATCACGCCGATCGGCGCGCCGAAGGCGACCTGATGGATTGGGAGGAGGTCGTCGCCGGCTTCACCACTCCCGATCTGCGGGTGCAGCCGGATGGCGCCGCGATGGCCGTGTACGGGGCGCTCCTCCCAGCCTACGAGACGTTCGCCGCGCGAGCGCGCGAACGTCTTCGCGCCGGCATTTCGGCGTGATAAGCTGACCGGCCGACCATGCTGAACGAGACGCTTTATCGCATACGCCGCATCGACGGCCTGCAACAACTCCAGCGCCGCGGCGAAGGCGGCGCGCGCGAGCTCACCAGCTCACGGCTGCGGCTGTCGGCAGGCGGCTCGTACAACTACCAGGTTGCCGGCGAAGAGACGGTGCTCGTGCTGCAGGAAGGGCGCGGCACGTTTGTCACCGCCGACGATACGTGGCAACTGGCCCGCACGAGCGTGTTCGAGGAACGCGCCAGCGCGATCTACCTGCCGCCCGGCGTGGTGCTGACGATCACCGCGGAAACGCCGCTCGAGGCGATCCTCTTTTCGACGCCCGCGCCGGCCGGTGGACACGCCACCGTGCGTCGTCCCGAGGGTGTCGAGGTGAACGCGCGCGGCAAAGGCAACTACGCCCGCGAAGTGCACAACGTGTTCGTAACCGACAGCACGGTCAAACGGCTGATGGTTGGCGAGACCATCAATCCGCCCGGCAACTGGAGCAGCTATCCGCCGCACAAGCACGACGGGCGCGACGGCGAGCCGATCCTTGAAGAGGTCTACTACTACCGCATCTCGCCGCCGCAGGGATTCGGGCAGCAGATGCTCTACACCACCGACGGCGAGTCCATCACCCACACGGTCAAGGACGGCGATGCCGTGCTGCTGCCCTACGGCTACCATCCCGTGTCGGCGCCGCCGGGCTACCGGCTGTACTATCTCTGGGGAATGGCGGGAGCCGAGCGCAAGCTTGCGCTGCATGAGGATCCCGCACACACCTGGTTGCACAAAACGCAATAACGGACTGCGGCTGACGCAAACCATATGTCGCAGGGTTCTCGAGAATCCACGGTTCGAGCCATCGAGGCGCTCGGCATCGTCGCCGTCATCCGCATGCGCGACGCCGGCCGGCTGCGCGAGGTGGTGGACGCAATCGCGGCAGGCGGTGTCCGCGCCATCGAAGTGACGATGTCGGTGCCGGGTGCAGTCTCCTTGATCGCGGCCCTGGCGCCGGCGCTGCCACCCGGGATCCTGCTGGGTGCCGGGACCGTCACCGACGCCGCCACCGCGCGGGCCGTCATTGACGCCGGGGCCACCTTCATCGTCGCACCCGTGTTCCGCCGCGCCGTCATCGACGCCTGCCATGCGCGCGACGTGGCCGTGGCGCCCGGGTGTTTCTCGCCGACGGAGATTCTCGACGCGCACGAGTACGGCGCCGACATCATCAAGCTGTTCCCCGCGACAGCGCTCGGGCCCGCGTACGTGAAGGACATCCGCGCCCCGTTGCCCCAGGTGCGCCTGATGCCGACCGGCGGCGTGACCCTCGACAATGCCGGCGACTGGATTCGCGCCGGCGCCATCGCCGTGGGTGTCGGCTCGGCGCTTGTCGATACCAAAGCGATCGCGGAGGGCCGGTTCGACGTCCTCGTGAACAACGCCCGACGAATCGTTGCCAGCGTGGCCGCCGCGAGATCCTGATGGCCAGTGGACCTGCACGCGTCGTGTCGTTCGGGGAAATCATGCTGCGGCTCAGTCCGCCCGGATTCGAGCGGCTGCTGCAGTCGCCGGCTCTCGTGGCGACCTTCGGCGGCGGCGAAGCGAACGTGGCGGTCAGCCTGGCGCAATTCGGGCTGGAGAGCCACTACGTCACGCGTCTTCCGGGCAATGCGATCGGCGACGCGGCGATTCGCGCGCTGCGCGCAGAGGGCGTGCGGACGGACTACGTGTCGCGTGGTGGGAGCCGCGTCGGCATCTACTTCGCCGAGACCGGCGCGAGTCAACGCGCCTCGACGGTGCTCTACGATCGCGCGCATTCGGCCATCAGCGAGATGCCGGAGGACGCGGTCGCGTGGGATGAGGTGTTCGCCGGCGCGGCGTGGTTCCACGTCAGCGGCATCACTCCGGCGCTCGGAGCCCGTGCCGCGGCGGCAACGACGGCGGCGGTGAATGCCGCGCGCCGCGCCGGCGCCCGCGTCAGCGTCGACCTGAACTTCCGCAAGAAGTTGTGGACGGAAGTGCAGGCGCAGGCGGTGATGCGGCCGCTGATGCGCGCAGTCGATGTCGTGATCGCGAACGAGGAAGACCTGCAGTCGGTGCTCGGCATACAGGTCAGCGGCGCAGACGTGACCAGCGGCACGCTTGACGTCCAGGCGTATCGCGAGGCGGCGGAGTCGGTGACGCGCACGCTCGGGCCGTCACTGGTCGCCATCACGCTGCGCGAAAGCCTGTCCGCGAGCGACAACGGCTGGAGCGCCGTGCTGTGGGACGCCGGCACCGGGACCCTGCACCACAGCCAGCGCTACGCGGTCAGGCTGGTGGATCGAATCGGCGGCGGCGACAGCTTCGCCGGCGGCTTGATCTTCGGTCTGGTCACCGGGCGGACCAACGACGATGCGCTCCGCTTTGCCGTCGCGGCGAGCGCGTTGAAGCAGACCATCCCGGGAGACTTCAACCACGTCAGCGTTGCGGAAGTGGAGGCG
>JANPCT010001059.1:0-1826 GCA_031431095.1 Acidobacteriota bacterium
CGCGCAGTGTCGAGGCGGCAGCGCCGTATCGCATCGAGGTGACCCCCGGGGACGCGACGATTCCGCGCGGCGCCGACCTGCCGATCACCGCGACGCTCCAGGGGTTCCAGGCCGATCAGGCCGTGCTGATGATCCGGAAGAACGCCGCCGCCGCGTTCGAACGGGTGCCGCTCGTCCGCGCCGAAGACAAATACGAAGGGACGCTGTTCAACGTCGCCGCGCCGGTCGAGTATTTCGTCGAAGCGCTCGGTGTGCGATCCCCCGTCTACACCCTGAAGGTCGCCGACATGCCGTACGTCCAGAAGCTCGAACTGGAGTACCACTTCCCGGCCTACACGGGACTGCAGCCGAGGAAGATTGAAGACGGCGGCGACATCGCCGTCCTGCGCGGGACCGAGATTCGCGTCCGCGCGGTCCCGACGATGGCGGCGTCCGGCGGCGCCATCGTTGTCGACGACAAGGCGCAGCTGCCGCTGGCGGTGCAGGGGGACGGCGCCTTGAAGGGATCGTTCGTCGCCGACCATGACGGCTTCTACCGCATCGAGTTCGATGCCGGCGGCGGACGCCGCGTCGGCGGATCGCCGAAATACTCGATCGACGTGCTCACCGATCAACCACCCACCGTTTCATTCACGAAGCCGGGGCGCGACACATCCGCGTCGCCAATCGAGGAAGTGTTCCTCGAGGCCAAGGCGGAGGACGACTACGGGGTCAAGACGCTCGACCTGATTTACAGCGTCAACGGCGGAGCGGAAAAGACAGTCAAGCTGTTCGACGGCAAGACGCGGATGACCGACGTGTCGGCTGGACACACGCTCTACTTCGAGGAGCTCGGCGTGAAGCCGGGCGACTCCGTCTCGTACTACGCGCGGGTCGGCGATAACGACTCGGTCGCGGGGTCGCAGAAAGCGATGAGCGATCTGTACTTCGTTCGCGTCCGTCCGCTGCAGAAAAACTTCAAGAAGGCAGAGTCGCAGGGTGGCGGCGGAGGGGGCGGCGGCGGTCAGCAGGAGAACCAGGTTGGCGCTCTGTCGGAGCAGGAGCGTCAGATCATCGCGGCGACTTTCAACGTGCAGCGCGATCGCAAAACCTCGTCGCCTCAGAAGCTGCGCGAGAGCTCCGTCGTGGTCGGCCTCATGCAGCGGCGGCTGCGCGACAAGGTGAACGAGCTGCTGGGCAACTTCAACGAGCGCGTCGGCAACCAGGCCGAGCGGTTCAAGAAGATCACCGACTTCCTCAAGCAGAGCCTGCCTGAGATGCAGACGGCCGAGAGCAAGCTCCAGGCGGCCAGTCCCGATACCGCGCTGCCCGCGGAACACCGCGCCCTCGAGTTCCTGCAAAAGGCCGAGGAGGAGTACGAGACGCAAGTCAGCGCGCAGCAACAGCAGCAGGGGGGCGGCGGTGGCGGAGGCCAGCAGGCGATGGCCGACGAGCTCGCGAACCTCTTCGAGCTCGAAGTCGACAAGATGGCCAACCAGTATGAGACGGCGCAGCGCGCGTCGCAGCAGGCGGCCGACCAGAAGATCGACGAGCTCGCGGAGAAGCTGAAGGAGCTGGCGCGCCGCCAGGAGCAGGAGGCGGAACGGGCGCGGCGTCAGGCCGCGGCCGGCCAGGGCCAGGGAGGCGGCGACGCACAGCGCGCGCTCGCCGACCAGGCGGAAGAGGCCGCGCGCCAGCTCGAGAAGCTCGCCCGTGAGGAGAACCGTCCGCAGCTGCAGCAGACGGCCCGTCGGCTGCAACAGGCGGCCGATGCCATGCGCCAGGCCGCCGCCAACGGCGATCCGAACGCGGCTGCCGCCGCGGCCGGAGCGATCGATCAGTTGAAG
>JANPCT010001060.1:0-4606 GCA_031431095.1 Acidobacteriota bacterium
TCGATGACCATCCAGAGAACCGCCGCCGACCACAGCAGGGAAGCAGCCAGACAAACTAAAGAGAGGGTTCGATGCAGACCAGGATGGTCTCGATTGAGCCAATAGGCGGGAACGTGAACAGCACATGCTTATTTGGTATCCTCCAAACCGACACGCACGATTAGCCTCGGTCATCGTCCGCGTTATCAGGTCCGCGATCATCTTGGCGCGCTGGTTCGGATCGCGCAGAGGTGTCGGTCTGGGAATAGCGTCCAATATCCTTAATACGCTGCATGAGCCGTCGGCTCTCGGCGAGCAGGGCTAGCGTCTGGTCTTTTCGATCCTCCGATCATTGGGGTTTGCCATCGCCCAGCTTTGTACTTTCTCGCGCAACCTGTCAAACTGACCCACTACCACCTGCCCAACCACTTGAAAGAAACTTCAACTTTGGCACGAAAGGCCCCAAACCCAACCGACAGGCCATCTCGGTTTGATCGAGACGCTTGCGACTCTTCCGAAGCGTTCGGACTCGCGGTTCGTGCATCCCACGCTCGTCATCTGAGAATTCTGCGTGGGCGAAACCTACGTAGAGATCGTCAGTACTCGCCCGATGACCCGCATGGGCTGGCCTGAAGGCCTGACCGGATAAGCTGGTCAAAGCGTGACGAAGCCCTTCACGGCAGGTCGTCGCCACCGATAGCCATCGGCGGCGGGTGCGTGCAGCCGGGTTGCTCAAGGTGGTGTAATATACCGGCGGCGTTTCGAAGGGCGCCGCCGGATCCGCGGGAAGAGTTCAACTCACCTTCAACGGTTTGTTCGCGCCCGGCGAAGCCTCGCGCTCCTTTTTCTGCAGGCTGCACGCGGATCCAGCACTGCGTGGAGGCGCACGTGGCCAAACAGCTCCCACACCGTCCAAATCTCGAATACCTCCGCGGTCGGTCCAAAAGACTTCTCACGGGTCTGAAGAAACGCAATCCGAAGGCGAAGCTTGCGGAGGCGCAACTGAATATCGCGCGCGACAGCGGATTCACGAGCTGGCCCGCGCTGGCGCAGCATGTCGAACAGTTGCACGCACTTGAAGGAGAGTGGCGCTTCGTCGGGCTGCAAGTGGACGGCAGCGCCGGGCCGGCGGCGATGTCCGCGCAGTCGCGAATCTTGATCGACGGCGATCGCTTCCGCATGGAATCGCCTGAGGCGACGTATGAAGGAGTCTTCTCGATCGACGCGTCCGTCGAGCCGATGCGAATCGACATCGAGTTCGCCGAAGGCCCCGAAGCGGGCAACTCGTCGTATGGCATCTACGAACTGAGCGGCGACCAGTTGACGATCTGCCTCGGGGTTGCCGGCGCCTCGCGTCCGAAGAGGTTCGCGACGAAAAAAGGCAGCGGTGACGCGCTCGAGCGATTGCGCAGAGTCTCCGCGATTCGGCCGTCGAACGTTACCGGTGGCGCTCGGACCGCAACAACGGTAAGGCCGGCGGCCCCACCTGTCGAGGCGACGCACTTCGACATTCCGATGACTGCGCTCCTGAAGAAGCTGCAGGGCGAATGGGCGGCGACCGAGCTCGTGACCAACGGTGAGCCAATGCGCGCGGACTGGCTGGCTGTTGGTCACCGGGCGACGGAGGGCAACGAAATGAAGGTCGTGTTCGGCGGACAGGTGATGGCGCACGCGAAGATGCGATTTGAGGAAACCGTGTTGCCGATCGCCGTCGACTACCTGAACCTGAGCGGAGCGGCGAAGGGGAAGATTACGCTCGGCATCATGGACTGGGTCGGCGACGAAGTCCGCTTCGCAATCGCCGGACCCGGCGTTCCTCGTCCTGTCAGCTTCGACGCGCCCGGGAAGGGCATCACACTCAGTCGGTGGAGAAAGAAGTGAGAGAGCGCAGTCCCGGCGGGGAATAATCGACACTCCTCGGCGTGCGCGCGCCCTGATTCGCGCGGTGAGTTGCCGCCCCGATGCTCCGTGCGCGAAGTTGCTCGCGTGCTTGATCGTGTGCCGTCAGGAGTTGAAGTGCCTCTCGGATATCTGCATACATTTTCGGACAGGCGCTAACCGAAGATTTTGTCTATAGATTTCGGACACACCGAACGCGGCCGTTCAACCGATCTCTGCAAAGAAGTGTCGATTTTTGCAAGAGTCGCACGGCTGGAGGTTATGCGGCGGTCAGGTCGCGTGAAAGAGCGGGACAGGAAACGTCAATGGCGGCGCAGCCCCGTTGGCCTCATACAGACCTCACTATCGGACAGGCTCGGGCGCGTTCCAGCGCCTCGAGTCGGGCATTGAAGAGCGGACCAGCGCTGCTCTTCGGTCTTGAGCTGACCCAAGACCTCGGATTCCTGCACCCGCAGAGACTGTTCAGGCTGTTCGATCGGCGCGAGTTCGCCACGCAGGAGAAATATTGCGAGGCGCCGGCGATAACCCTTGTCGCGCTCAAATCCCAGGGTTCGCGCGGCAGGTCAGGCGACGCGGGCGGCGTGTTTCGCGAGCACCTCGTGGATGAGCGTCTGGTACCCGACGCCGCGCCGCTTGGCTTCCTTCCGGTACGCCGCGAGGACCCCCGCGTCCAGCCGGATGGCAATCAACCGCCGCGCCTCGTTGCCGATCGGGGGCCGACCGACCCGACGGAAAGCCGCGAGCTGCTCGGGCGTCGACGCCGGGATGTCCGAGTAATCAATCTTCTTTCGCCAGCGCCCGGTACGTGGCGCGCTCGGCGCGGTTCGAGCGGCGCGCGCTGATGATGCGGATCGCTTCTTGGCCATGTGATCTCTTCCTGACGGTGTAGACCACCATGAGAACGGCGCCCGTCGCGGACCGCCCCAGGTGTCGCATCCGCGGCTCGGTGGTGGAGTGCACCAGATCGGGCGCGTCCAGCGCCGCGGGATCGTCGAACGTCGTCACTGCCTCTTCGAACGAGACCTCGTGCTTGGTCCGATTCGCCGCCGCCTTCGCCGGGTCCCATTCAAAGACCGACGGCCGTGACTCGCTGCGTTTACTCACCGATGGACTTATCCGCCCGCTTAAGTCTCCGCGTCGCTCCGCGTCAAGGTCCAGGCGCCGCCGCAGCTTTTAGTATATACGAAAGTCGGTGTCCACCGCGCTGCCCATTGTGGGCATCGACGTCGCGGGTGCCCTCGCTGCGCTCGGCGGCACGGCGCGCAGCAAACGTCAAGGGCGGCGCATCTGGCGCAACCACTTGAAAGAAACTTGAAACTTTCGCCACGAAAAGGCCCGATTCCACCGGACACCCCGGACGGTCCAGAGCGGAAACCCTAACAAAACCGACAAGAACCGAGATCACCCGCGTGTTTTGGGGCGCCTCTGGAGCAGGTTATTGGGGTTCGAATCCCTGCGTCCCAGCCAATCACTTTCAAACACTCCCAAGTCTTTCCATCGCCGCGCGTTGCCCGGTTCGATGCCAGCTGCTCCGGTTGTGTGCCTGAGCGGCGTAGCCGACAGAAGCGCCGCCAACGCCCACTACTGCAGTAGTTTAGCCAGAGCCAGGCGAGTGCGAATCCCAGACAGGTCGCGCCCGCCACCAATCTCCCGGTCCTTTCAGAGCAGGCCGGGCGGCCCTGGAGGGAGTCGTCCGGCGCGGCCCATTCCGTATTGTTATCGTATGAGATAATTTAGCCTAGGTCGCAGGCTGTGGATGTCCGAGAGTACCTGACCGCCGACGGCGGGAACCCGTACCGCGAGTGGCTCGACACACTCGATGTCACGCCGCGCGCCCGGATTCAGGCCAGGGTGCTCCGCTTCTCGACCGGAAATCTTGGCGACCACAAGAGTGTGGGTGGCGGCGTCTGGGAAGCGCGGGTCATGTTTGGGCCCGGGTACCGGATCTACTTCGGCAAGGATGGTGCGCAGCTCGTGCTCTTGTTGCTTGGTGGCGATAAGTCATCCCAAACGGCAGACGTGGCCCGGGCGCAGGAATCATGGAAGGCGTATCAGGAGGACAAACGTCGTGGCAAGACGAAGTGAAGATTGGAACATCGGGCTCTCGAAGGACCTTCGCGAGGCGGCATTCGCCCGCGAGTTCCTGCTGGCGTCCATCGACGAGGGCGTGGACCTACAGCTTGCGCTCGGGAAGGTAATCCGCGCCATGGGCGTCAAGGAGTTCGCGGCCAAAGTGCACATGGCCAGTCCGAACGTGCTACGCGCAATCAACCCTCGTCACAATCCAACGCAGGACACGCTGAATCGTCTCCTGAAGCCGTTCAAGCTTCGCCTGAGTCTGGGGCCGCTGACCGGCAAGCCGCGTCGGACCGCCGCGTGACCCGGTGGGTGGCCGACCGCCGCCTCGTTGACGACCGGAGGACCCGTGGCTAATGTTGTACCGATTCCGAGGAAACGGCCCAAGAGCACGCTTCGACAGAGATCGGTGCATCAATTTCTGGTCGTCCTGTCGGAGACGAATCCGCTGATCTGGCGCCGCATTCAGGTGCCCGAGCGGTACTCCTTCTGGGACCTGCACGTCGCCATCCAGGATGCGATGGGCTGGCTCGACTACCACCTTCATGAGTTCCGGTTGCTCGACGCGGCGGAGCGGAACGTGGTGTCCATAGGCATTCCCACCGATGACGACCCTCAAGACCGACCTGTCGTGCCGGGATGGCAGGTACCG
>JANPCT010001061.1:0-8512 GCA_031431095.1 Acidobacteriota bacterium
CAGCAATCGCCGCGCGGGGGCGCCGACCGGCGCGGCGAGCTGCTCGCGAAACCACGCGGCCGCCAGGTCGTGCGCCTTGAGCAGGCCTTCGCGCTCTCGCGAGGACTCGGCCTCCTGCTTGGCGTCTTCCGCTTCCGGCACAGTGAGTCCGGCACGCGCCGCGAGCTGACGGACCGCCTCCGGGAAGCTGACTTTGTCGTTGAGCTCGACGAACTTGATGACATCCCCGCCGACGCCGCAGCCGAAACAGTGAAAGAACCCCTTGTCGCCGTTGACGTGGAACGACGGCGTCTTTTCTCCGTGAAACGGACACAGTCCCTTCCACGTCGCGCCCATCTTCCGCAGCGGGACGCGCTCCTGCACGATTTGGACGATGTCCACATGGGACTTCAGATCGTCGACGAAGGACGCGGGGAACAAGGGCATCGGCTATTACAGATTGGCGATTGCACGTTGAACGATTCTCATTCCTTGAGCTCCACGACCGTGACGCCGCCGCCGCCGTGGTTGTCGGGCGCCGGGCCGAAGTTGGCGACGAACGGATGGGCGCGCAGGAACTCGGCGATCGATCGCCGCAGCGCTCCCGTGCCAAAGCCGTGAATGATGCGCAGCGTCCGGAGCTCGGCGACCATGGCTTCGTCGAGGAAGCGCTCGACGCGGCTGACCGCTTCTTCGGCGCGCGCGGCGATGACGTTGATCTCGCTCGTCGCCGCCTCACGCGGCGCCATCGCGACGGTGACGTGCACCAGCGCCGGAGCGGGAGCGGCGGTCGAGGCCGGCGTCAGGACACGCAGTTCGGTGACCCGCGCGCGGAGCCGCTTGCCGCGAACGTCCACTTCGGCGGCGCCGTCGTGCAGCGCCTGCACGATGCCCTCCAGGCCGAGCGGCCCGACTGCGACGCGATCCCCGATGGCGGCCGGACGCGCGTCGTGCGACGGCGGCGAGGTCTGTTCCCCGGCATCCACCGACGCGCGAAGCCGGCTGGCCACGGCGTCGATCGACGCGCGCGCCGCGGCTCGCGCCGACCCGATATCTCCCGTTGGCACCAGGCGCGCCGCCCGGCGGTCGGCGTCGGCCGCGATGGATGAAGCGCGGGTCTTGAGCGTGTCCACCACCGCGTCAATTTCGCGCCGCGCGTCACGCAGCCGTTCGTCGAGCCGCTGATCGAGCCGCTTCTTGAAGGTCTCTTCCCGATCGCGTAGTTCCTGCTCACGGGCCTGGAGCTTGCGCTGTGTCTCCTCGACTATCTGACGCTCGCGAGCGGCGAGTCGGTGTTCGTGCTCGAGCGCCTGTCGCTCGCGTTCCACCTGCGCGAGGTGCTGCGCGAGTTGCGCCTCACGCGCGGTGCGCTGCGCCCTGGCCTGGGCGATGATTCCTGACGGCAGGCCCAGTCGCGTCGCGATCTCGAGCCCCAGACTGCTGCCAGGCGAGCCGTAGTGGAGCCGATACGTCGGCGCAAACGTTTCCGGATTGAACCCGAAGCCCGCCGAGATCACACCCTCAGTCGTCGAGGCATAGGTCTTCAGCGCATCGAAGTGCGTCGTCGCCATCACCATGGCGCCGCGTGCGCGGAAATGATCGATGATCGCGGTCGCGAGGGCGCCGCCTTCGTTGGGATCCGTGCCGCCGCCGGCTTCGTCGAGCAGCACCAGCGCGGGCAGCGCCAGCGCTTTGTCCATGGCGACGACATTGGCGATATGCGCGGAGAAGGTGCTGAGGTTGTCGGCGATCGACTGCTCGTCGCCGATATCGGCGAAGACGCTGTTGAAGACCGGTAGCTGCGTGCCTTCGGCTGCCGGAATGAGCAGCCCCGACTGCGCCATCATCGGCAGCAGGCCCGCCGTCTTCAGCGCCACGGTCTTGCCGCCGGTGTTCGGCCCCGTGATCACCAGGGCGCGGGCCGGCGGAATGAGCAGAACGTCCACCGGGGTCACGTCGATGCCTCGCGCAATCAGCAGTGGATGGCGCGCGCCACGCAACTCGAGCCGGCCGTCCATGTGTGATCCGGGAGGCTTCGCCCCACCGGACCCCCCTACACGCTCACTCGCTGTTTGCTCGTTCCCTGCGACGGAGAGACGCGGTTCGATCCCGCCGATCGCGAGCGAGTACCGCGCTTTCGCCTGCGCGAGATCGAGCGCGGTCGCGGCGGCCATCGTCCGATCCAGTTCCGCGCCGCGTGACCGGAAGGCGTCCGCGAGCGCGAGCAGAATGCGGCGTACTTCTTCCTGTTCCTGCTGTTCGAGGGCGACGATGTCGTTGTTGATCTCGACGGTGCTCAACGGCTCGAGGAAGAGACTCGCCCCGCTTGCCGAACTGCCGTGCACGATGCCCGGAATCGCGCTGCGGTTCTCGGCGCGGATGACCAGGACGTAGCGCCCATTGCGATCCGTGACGATTTGCTGCTGCAGGTACTTCGCCGTGTCCTTGCCGCGGACGTACGACTCGAGCGTTCCGCGAAGGCGTGCCCGCTGTTTCCTCAGGCGCTCCCGCAGGCTCCTGAGCTCAGGGCTCGCATCGTCGAGCACCTCGCCGGATGGATCGATCTTACGGCGCACATCGGCGATCTCCCGTTCGAACGAAGCCGCGGCCTCGATCATCGCGCCGAGCCGGGGAAACGTCGCGCGATGCCGGCGAATTCCCGAGACGCTCGCGTCGATTGACGCCAGGAACGTCGAGAGGCCGAGCAGGTGCAGCGCCTCGAGCGCGCGCCCGTCGACGCCGAGCGCGGCGGCGATGGCCGCGATTTCCGCCGGCGCGCGCAGCGCGATGTCCCCAGTGCCGGAGAGAAAACGCGCGGTCTCCGCCGTCATCGCCAATGCGGACGACACTTCGGCGGCGTCGATCAGTGGATGCAGCCGGGCGAGCGCATCCGCCCCGGGCGGCGTCTGCGCGAGGCGGCAAACGGCGTCCACGATGCGATCGAATTCGAGGGCCTTGAGAGCGCCGGATTGCATGGAATTAGAAGGCTTGATCGCCAGCGAGCGCAATCCACGAGTATAGCTCACACCATGGGGCTCCGGCCGGGGGCTGAGGCACGGGTGTCGGGAACGTCGGGGCCGGGGGCTCGGGGCTGGGTCGGGGGCTCGCTGCTTGCGGCTAGACAGCGGAGCTAAATCCCGCCCGATCA
This sequence comes from Acidobacteriota bacterium, assembly GCA_031431095.1. Taxonomy (GTDB): domain Bacteria; phylum Acidobacteriota; class Vicinamibacteria; order Vicinamibacterales; family 2-12-FULL-66-21; genus JAICSD01. Next base: position 3,128 of record JANPCT010001061.1, read on the forward strand.
CTCAGCCCCGTGCCCCGCGTTCGCTCGATGACTGAGCCCCCCCAGCCCCGTGCCCCTGAGTCCCAGCCCGATCACTGAGCCCCCAGCCCGTGCCCCCGTTAGGTTAGGTGGTTGATCGAGCTGGCGAACGCGGCGGCGCCGAAGCCGTTGTCGATGTTCACGACCGAAATGCCGGTCGCGCAGCTGTTCAACATGGCGAGCAGGGCGGTGAGCCCGCCGAAAGATGCGCCGTATCCCACGCTGGTGGGAACGGCGACAACCGGCACGTCTACCAGCCCCCCGATCACGCTGGGCAGCGCCCCCTCCATGCCGGCGACGACGACAATGACGCGCGCGGCGATGAGGCGCGAGTGTTCCGCCAGTAACCGATGCAGCCCCGCGACCCCGACGTCGTACAGCCGGTCTACTGTATTCCCCATGACTTCGGCTGTAACGGCTGCCTCTTCCGCGACCGGCAGATCCGCGGTTCCGGCGGCCGCGATGAGGACGATGCCGTGTCCACGGGGAGTCGTGTGCTGGTTGAAGGTGATACACCGCGCCAACTCGTGATACACAGCTTCCGGCACTGTCGCGCGCACCGCTTCGTAAGCCTCAGCCGTGGTTCTGGTCACGAGCAGGGTGTGACCGGCCGCCGCGATGCGGTCCGCGATTGCGGCTACCTGGAGGGGAGTTTTGCCCTGACCGAAGATGACTTCGGGAAAGCCCTGGCGGATATTCCGCTGATGGTCGACCTTGGCGAATCCCAGGTCCTCGAAAGGTTTCTGGCTCAGAACTTGAAAGAGCTGCTCATGCGCCGCCTCAGGAGTTAGCGCTCCCGAGTGCACCTCGTGGAGCAGGGCGCGAATCTGCTGCCGGTTCATGTGGCTTTGAAAGTTGACTTTCGACAGACCTGGACCATAAGATCGTTGATTGGACCACGTAACCTGTTCATGTCCTTATGACGTCGCTGCCTGAGACACTCATCCTCGTCCTGTACTTCTTCGTACTGAGCATTCTGGCCATTTATGGCTGGCACAGGTACTACCTCGTTTATCTTTACATGAAAAACCGGGGCAACGCCCCGAACCCGGCGCTGCCTCCGCCGGCTCTCAGCGCGCTGCCGCGCGTGACCGTCCAGTTACCCATCTATAACGAAATGTACGTCGCAGACCGGCTGATCGATGCCATCTGCGAGCTGGACTATCCGCGAGAGCTGCTCGAAATTCAGGTTCTCGACGATTCCACGGACGAGACGACCGAAATCGCCGAGCTGGCCGTCCGTCGACATGCCGCCCGCGGCTTTGACATCAGCCATCTCCATCGCGTCGATCGTCGGGGCTACAAGGCAGGAGCGCTCGCAGCGGGCCTCAAGGTGGCCAAGTCTGATTTCATTGCAATCTTCGACGCCGACTTCGTTCCCGCGAAGGACTTCCTGCAGAAGACGCTGCCGTATTTCACCGACGCCAGGATCGGCATGGTGCAGGCGCGCTGGGGCCATATCAACCAGGATTACTCGCTCCTTACCAAGATCCAGTCGATCCTGCTGGACGCGCATTTCGTCCTCGAGCACGGCGGGCGCAACCGCGGCGGTTGCTTCTTCAACTTCAACGGTACCGCCGGGGTCTGGCGGCGTGAAGCGATCGCCGACGCCGGGGGATGGCAGCACGACACGCTGACGGAGGACCTCGATCTCAGCTACCGCGCGCAGCTTCGCGGCTGGCGGTTTGTGTTCCTGCCGCACGTGGTGGCGCCGGCGGAGGTGCCGGTCGAGATGAATTCCTTCAAGTCCCAGCAGCACCGCTGGGCCAAGGGCTCCATCCAGACCTGCATGAAGCTGCTGCCGCGGATCCTGCGATCGAAGCAGCCGCTCAAGGTGAAGGTCGAAGCGTTCTTCCATCTGAGCGCGAACTTCAACTACCTGCTGATGATGCTGTTGTCGGTCCTCATGTTTCCGGCGATGTACGTGCGCTACAACATGGGCTGGACCGAGATGCTGGTGATCGACATTCCGCTCTTCGTGCTGGCGACGATGTCGTTCTTCCGCTTCTACATGGTGGCGCAGCGGGAGCTGCACGCGGACTGGTTGTCGCGCCTGAAGTACTTGCCGTTCCTCATGTCGATCGGCATCGGCCTGTCGGTGAACAACACGCGCGCCGTGCTCGAGGCGCTGTTCAAGAAGGAAAGCGAGTTCGCGCGCACGCCGAAGTACGGCATCGAGCGCGACAGCGACGAGTGGGCCGGCAAGAAGTACCACCAGACCGTGGGCGTTCAATCCATCATCGAGCTCGCCCTGGGCCTCTACTTCACCGGCACTGTCTTCTACGCGCTGGCCAATCAGATTTACGGCACGGTGCCGTTCCTGATGCTGTTCCAGGTCGGCTTCCTCTACACCGGACTGCTGTCGATATTCCAGCAGTTCAGCGGCGACGAGGAAATGGCTCCAGAAATCGCGAAGTAGGCTCGCGATTTCGGCGGGCTGTGCCCCAGCCCGGACTGATATCATCTGTGTTGTGGCTGTAGACGAAGCGAAACCCAAAGCCGGCCTTGAAGACGTCGTCGCCGCGACCTCCTCGATCTGTTATCTGGACGGGGATCGCGGCGTTCTTGCGTACTACGGCTACGACATTCACGACCTCGCGAAGGGCGCCACGTTCGAGGAGGTCTGTTACCTGCTCTGGCACGGTCGGCTGCCGAACCGTTCCGAGCTTGGCGACCTGCAGTCGCAGCTTGCCGCGGCGCGCGCCGTGCCCGAACCGATCCTCCGCCTGATGAAACAGCTGCCGGCCTCCGACGGCATGGACATGCTGCGCACCCTGACCTCGGCGCTCGGCCAGTACGATCCCGAGGTGAACGACAGCTCGGCGCAGGCGCAGTACCGCAAGGCCGTCCGCCTCACCGCGCAGATGGGCAGCATCGTCGCAACCTACGGGCGGATGCAGGCGGGCGGCGGGCACATCCAGCCGGATCCGGCGCTCGGGCATGCGGCGAATTTTCTCTACATGCTGAAGGGGGAGCGCCCGAACGCGCTGTCGACGCGCGCGTTCGACATCGCGCTGGTGCTCCACGCCGACCACGAGCTGAACGCGTCGACGTTCGCGGCGCGCGTCTCGGCCGCAACGCTCACCGATCTCTATTCGGCGATCGTCGGCGCGATCGGCGCGCTGAAGGGGCCGCTCCACGGCGGCGCCAACGCCGACGTCATGCGTCTGCTGATCGAGATCGGCCCGGAGGCGCCGCCCGAGCGCGTCGACGAAGCGATCCGCGCCAAGCTGACGAAGAAAATCAAGATTCCCGGCTTCGGCCATCGCGTGTATCACACGGAGGATCCGCGCGCCACGCACCTGCGAAAGATGTCCAAGGACCTGGGCGAGCGCGCCGGGAACACCGCGTGGTTCGAGATGTCCCGCCGCATCGAACAGCTCGTCACCGGTGAGAAGAAGCTGTATCCGAACGTCGACTTCTACTCGGCGTCCACCTACTACACGCTCGGCATCCCGATCGACCTCTTCACGCCGATCTTCGCCGTCAGCCGGGTCTCGGGCTGGACGGCGCACTGCCTCGAGCAGTACAAGAACAACCGCTTGATCCGGCCTAGGACCGATTACATCGGGCCGCAGTATCCGCAGTCGTTCCTGCCGCTGGACCAAAGATAGTTGCTCGATCTGAATGTTCCGCCTCGAGCCGGAAGCTACAAGAACGAAAAAGACGATGCTGTAGTTTCCGCCTTTGAGGCAGAATTGGCGTCGAGCCTGTAGCTTCCGCCTTTGAGGCGGAATTGGTCGCACAGGAATTGCCTGTCCAGATCGCGGTAGCGCATACTCGGCAGGGAGGCGTATTCTCCGCCCCATGATGACGCTGCCTTCTACCTCAGAAATGTATCGCGCGCTCGTCGAGCGCGACCAGTCCTTCGAAGGGCTATTCTTCGCCTGCGTCCGCACCACCGGGATTTTCTGCCGGCCGACGTGTCACGCGCGTAAGCCAAAGCCCGAGAACGTGGAATTCGCGCCGACAATCCAGGAGGCCCTGCATCGCGGCTACCGCCCCTGCCTGCTGTGCGAGCCGATGTCGGCCGGCGCGGCCGCGCCGAACTGGCTGGCGCCGCTGTTGGACGAGATCAAGGCCCAGCCGGATCTCAAGCTGAAGGACCACGACCTGCGCGTGCGCGGGCTCGACCCCGTGCAGGTGCGCCGCACGTTCAAGCGCACTTTCGGCATGACGTTCCAGGCCTACCAGCGCGCGTGCCGGCTTGGCACCGCGATGAAGTCGCTGCACGGCGGGGCCGCGACGATCGACGCCGGGATGGACGCGGGCTTCGAGTCCGACAGCGGCTTCCGCGACGCCTTCGCCCGTGTCTTCGGCGAAACGCCCGGCCGCGCGCGCGGCACGGCGCTCCTGACCGCTACGTGGATCGAAAGTCCGCTCGGGCCGATGCTCGCGATCGCGGGAGACGAGGGCCTGGAGCTCCTGGAGTTCGTCGATCGCCGCGCGCTCGAGACTGAACTGCGGGAGCTACGTGCTTCGACTCGCTTCGCTCGCTCAGCCCAGGCCGCCGCGATTGTTCCCGGGGATCATCCAATCCTGAAGCAGACGGCTGATCAGCTTCGCGAGTATTTCGCCGGCACCCGGCGCGACTTCGACCTGCCACTGAAGCAGCGCGGGTCGGTGTTCCAGCTCGCGGCGTGGCAGGCCCTCTGCGAGATCCCCTACGGCGAGACGCGTTCGTATACCGACATGGCGCGCCGCGTCGGCTCGCCCGGCGCCGTGCGCGCGATTGGCCGCGTCAACGGCCAGAACCAGATCGCCATCGTCGTCCCCTGCCACCGCGTCATCCGCGCCGATGGGTCGCTCTGCGGCTACGGCGGCGGCCGCTGGCGAAAACAGTGGCTGCTCGAGCACGAAAGGGCTCAGGGCTAGGGGCCGAGGCTGGGCTCGGCACGGGCTTGGGGATTGGGGTTGAGGGATGGGGCTCGGGGCGGGCTCCGGGCTCCCCGACGCCCTCTCTTCCCTCCACGGTCGCCGGCTGCCGGTCCTGGCTACACGGCACAAGTCACACGGGTGCTATAATTTGCCGTTCCCGCCCCTATGGATCAAAGGCTCATACGCAACTTCTCGGTCATCGCCCACATCGACCACGGCAAGTCGACGCTGGCAGACCGGTTCCTCGAGATGACCGGCGCTCTGCAGAAGCGCGAGATGGAAGCCCAGGTCCTCGACTCGATGGACCTCGAGCGTGAGCGCGGCATCACCATCAAGGCCCACGCCGTCCGGTTGACGTATCACGCAGACGATGGGGAGACCTACATCCTCAATTTGATCGATACGCCGGGCCACGTGGACTTTTCCTACGAGGTCACTCGGTCGCTCGCCGCGAGCGAAGGGGCGCTGCTGATCGTGGACGCGTCCCAG
>JANPCT010001062.1:0-11613 GCA_031431095.1 Acidobacteriota bacterium
CCGCATTAATTAATGTAACGTTTGTTACAATCTTAAAGCGCCAGAGGAACGGCAAGGGTGAGTGGGTGAGACCGGTCGTTCAGTTCCACACCGATCCCCACGCAGCCCGCTTCACGAAGCCGACTTGTTCAGCGCCACGGCGCTGCGGATCAGAGCCTTGAAGGCGGACGCATTGATCGTGTCGCCCTCGTGCAGGTCGATGGCACGCCTGACGTTGCCGTCGAGGCTGGAGTTGAACAGGTTCGACGGATCCTTCAGCGCAGCACCTTTGGCGAAGGTCACCTTGACCTTGTCCTTGTAGGTCTCGCCGGTGCAGATCATCCCGTCGTGATACCACGTCGGAACGCCTCGCCACTTCCATTCTTCGGTGACCGCCGGCGCGGCCTGTTTGATCAGCGACCGGATTCGAGAGAGCGTCTCCCCGCGCCAGTCCCCCAGCTCGGCGATTCGCTTCGAGATGAGCTCCGATGGCGATGGGCCCTGGCTCGCGGCTGACTTCTTCATGCGCTTCTCCGGCTGCGCCATCTGGCCGCATACGGCAGTGTGAACAGATACAAACCGCTGAACATGAGCAGCGCGAGCGGGGGCAGCGGCGAATAGGTCACCCAGGGCGGCGGCATCGCTCCGCCCCCTTGTGCGAGGGCGATGAAGTTGGCCATGACGGTCATCGTGAAGGCGATCGACACCCAGCGGTGACTCTGCCGAATCCACATGTTCCAGTTCATTGGGATCTCCCGTGATTCCGCGCCTCGATCATCTTCCACCCATTCCCCGACGGATCGCGGAAACCGGCGTCCACCGTGCCGTAGCGGTGCACGGGCTCCTGCGTGAACTCCACGCCGCTGGCGCGCATCATGGCGCAGGCGGCGCGACAGTCGTTGACGATGAGCACGAGCGGCGGCATGGCGCCCTTCGCGACGATCTCGCGCACCGTCTGCGCGGTCGTCGTGTCGAGCACGGGTGGCTGAGGCACGAACAGGCCAAGCTGGAAGGATGGCTGCTCCGGATGCTGCACCGTCAGCCAGCGGTAATCGCCGTTTTTCACGTCGGTGTGGACGTGGAATCCGAGCTTCTCCACATAGAACTGGAGGGCTTCCTCCTGAGCGCGAACGTACGGACCGACCACGCCGACTCCCTGACTCATGGGACCTCTCTTATTCGGGCTCGATCCTATCGTCCGACTCCTGCCGTCGCTTCTCCGAAAACTGCGATTGTGAGGTCAGGCCGACAAGCAGCGGCGAGGAAGCAGGCAGGCACCTGCTCGGGCGCGCGCGGCGCGGCTTTCTCCCGGACACGGAGTTCACCCGGGCTCTCCCCGCTGACGTCGCGGAATGTGCGCCCGAACGTCCCGAGACTGTTCCAGCCGGTCTCGAACGCGATCTGGGTGATGGACAGGCCGGTATCGCGAAGCATGGCCGTGGCCCGCTCGATTCGGCGCGTGAGCAGATAGCGGTGCGGCGGAACGCCGAAGGCATCCTTGAAGGATCGCGCGAAGTGGGCGGGCGAAACGCCGCTCACGCGCGCTCCCGTGTTTTTGATTGGTTCGCAAGATATGGCAAGCCTCGCCCGCGATCCTCGCGCATGCTAGCACCCAGCCGGGGTCTCGCCGGGAGCAGAATTCACATGAAAGCACTCAACGCTCGAGGGTGTCCTGGGCGTAGTCGCCAGCGCAGCTACAATCACGACTCGATCCGCGCAAACCAAGGAGAAGAAAGCCATGGAGCTGGGGAATTTCTCGGTCAGCCTCGCCGTCCAGGACATCAAGGCATCCAAGGCCTTCTACGAAAAGCTCGACTTCAAGGAGGTTGCCGGCAAGCTCGAAGACAACTGGATCGTCCTCCAGAACGGGGACGCGAGGGTCGGGCTGTTCCAGGGGATGCTGGACAAGAACATCATGACTTTCAACCCGGGGTGGACGAAGGACAAGGAGACCCTGAAGGACTTCCCGGACGTGCGGGAGTTGCAGCACACCTTCAAGGCGCGTGGACTCACGATGGCGCCCGAGGCGGACGAGACGACCGAGGGGCCCGCGTACTTCATGGTCACCGACCCCGACGGCAACACGCTGCTGTTCGATCAGCACGTTCCCAGCCCGAAGCGCTCGAGAGAGAAAGAGTGAATTCCGCCTGAAGGCGGAAACTACAGAGCCCTGAGTTGGAGTTCGTGTAGTTTCCGCCTTCAGGCGGAAGGTCCGAGAGCGCCACTCTTTGAGCGGCGGTCCGCTACATCTTCCAGCTGATGCGGCCGTAGACCGTGCGTCCGTTCATCCCGAACGGGGACAGGCCCGGGAAGGTCTGGATCCCGTTGAACGAGTTCACGGTGATGTTCCGATCCGGAAACACGTTGAACAGATTCTGCCCGCCCGCCGCGAGCGTCAGGCCGCCGGTAATCCGGTACGACAGTTCCGCATCGGTCAGCCACTTTGCGCTGAACGTCTGATCGTCCGCAGGGTTCACGGTGACGACGCTGCAGATCTCGCCGTAGCGGGCGTTATTCACGTTCGCGCCCCACTTGCTTCGCCGCCAGTCCGCTCCCAGCCGCACATTGTCGCGCGGCTGGGCGCACTCGATTCGCCGCCGCTCGATCCGATCGAAGAGCACCTGGTCGAAGCCCGCGAGCTGCGCGGGCGTCGTCACGCCTCCGACGATCTTGGTTCGCGTGTTGTTGTAGGACGCGTGCAGCCGGACGTCGCCTCCCGATCCGAGCGCCACGCGGTACGCCGCGGTGGCGTCAACGCCTGTGGTCCGCGTGTCGATCGCATTGGTGAAGAACCGCGCGCTGTTGGCTCCGAATGGCGCGAGCAGCGCCGTGATCCGGGCGCCGGTGAAATTGCCGGACAGGACGATGCGATCGTCGATGGCGATGTGGTAGTAGTCCACGGTGAAGTCGAGGCCCGGCACGGGCGTCAGCACGAGGCCGGCGCTGGCGTGCGTCGAGTTCTCGGGTTTCAGCGGCTGCGCCCCGAGCACCAGCGCGGCGGGAGAACTCACCGGGAGTGTGAGCGACTCGACCGGCACGAGTCCCTGCCCGAGATTGACAAAGTTCGTGGCGGTCGACGAGAAATACGATTGGCCGAGCGACGGGGCGCGGAATCCCGTGCTGAGGGCGGCCCGCGCGACGAAACGCCGGACCGGTTGCACGCGCACGGTCAGCTTGCCGTCAAAAGTGTTGCCGAAATCGCTGTAGTGCTCGCCGCGTCCGGCGAGGCCGAGGCGCAGCCACGAGAGAAAGTCTCCTTCCACGTCGACGTAGCCGGCCGTGCTGTGGCGCGACGCGTCGACGGCGTTGGACGGCCGGAAACCCGGGAACACCTGCGAGCCGATCGCCGCGATCCCGCCGGCGCGGTTCGGCACGCCGCCGTTCCGGTACGAATCCGGTTCGCCTTCGCTAATCGCGTACTGCTCACGGCGAATCTCGGCGCCGAAGGCGACGTTGAGCGGTCCGCTCAACCCTCCGAGCTTGAACCCCCGGCTCAGATCCGCGTTGGCCACGGCCTGCCCGAGCGCGAGCGCCCCGGCGTCGAACACCGTCTTGTTCGGCGGAACCGTCGGGCCGAGCGACACGTTCAGCGTGTTGCCGATCGTGAAATCGAAGCTGTTGTGACCGTACCCGCCGCTCACGTCATATGCCCAACGGTTCCACGCGCCGCGCACGCCAACCGATCCCGATACATCCACGACGGTCGGCTGAATCTCCGGCAGGAAGCCGAGCGGGTAAATCTGCGGCCAGTTGCGGACGTCGAGCGCGCGGCGGTAGAACCCGGCGCTGTTCGCTTCGCGGCGGCTGTAGCCGCCGAATGCGTAGAGGAACCGCGTCTGCTTCGCGTTGAGCGGCACACTCGCATTCAGCAGCGTCATGAAATCGCGCGTGTCGGGATCCCCCCACCGGTGATTCGGTTCCGCGACGGCAGTGGTGCCCGCGTCCCCGGCGACGATCTGATCGCGCGGATCGAAGGAGGCGCGGTTCGTCCGGTTGTGACGACGATATTCCGACGAGATCGTGAGGCTGCCCTTCCCCAGCGCGAGCCCCCACGATCCGCCCGCATCGAAGAGCCCGCCGTCGGAGAAGTCAATCTTCTTGCCGGCCATGCAATTCTGCCCGCTCGGACTGCACGAGTTGCCGATGAAGCTGCCCGTGGACAGGCCGAACTTGCTGGTGACGGAGGGCCGCGCCACGCCGCCCTTGAGGACGATGTTGATGACGCCCGCGATGGCGTCGGAGCCATACTGCGCCGCCGCGCCGTCGCGGAGCACTTCGATCCGCTCGATCGCCGAGACCGGGATCGCATTCAGGTCGACCCCTGTGGACCCGCGGCCGATGCTGCCGCCATTCAAGTGCACGAGCGCGCTCTGATGGCGGCGCTTCCCGTTGACGAGCACGAGGACCTGGTCGGGGCCGAGGCCGCGCAGCGTCGCCGGCCGCACCGTGTCGGTTCCGTCGCTGATGGTCGGCCGCGGAAAGTTGAACGACGGCGCGAGAGCCTGAATCACCTGCGTCGTCTCGGCATAGCCGCTCGACGCGATCTGTTCCTGCGTGATGATGTCGACCGGAACCGCCTTCTGCGCTTCGGCCCCCGCCGCGCGCGATCCGACCGTGACCTGTTCCTCGAAGCCGAGGCTGAGCGCGATATCGAGCACCGCCGGCACGTCCGGCTTCAGGTCGACGTCGAACAGCTTCGCCGGCAGCCCGAGTGCGTCGACCTTGACCTGGATCCGCCCCGCCCGGACGAACGCCGGCGGAATCTCCAGCTTGTACTTCCCTTCACTGTCCGTTGTCGCCGACAGATCGGATCCGACGAGGGTAATCATCGCGCCCGGCAGCGGTAGACCGTCTACGCGCGTGGTGACGACGCCCGAGACGGTGGAGAGCACCTGGGCAGCCAAAGCTATCGACAGCACGGTCCATATTCCGACGATACCAGTCAGTCGTCGAGCGGCGGTTCGCATTCATCCTCCAAGGTAGTGACAGAAGCGGCATCTATCATCCCACGGTCCATGGTCTTCCACGCCTGGGAAGGGACTTGCCGGATCCCTACAACCTGAGCGATGAGGCGGTCCGACCGCGAACGATCAGGGCTTCGTCGGCGCGCCGCCTCGCTCCAGATCCGCCGCGAACTCATGGGGAAGCTCACTGTGACGGATCGCGGCCGTGGCGGTCGCCAGGTCGTACTCGACGCGAACGAACCGCGCCTCCGGCACGCTCGTGTCGAGAATGGCGTAACAGGATCGCCGGTCGCCGTCTTTCGGTTTTCCCACCGAACCCACGTTGAGAAACAACACGTCGTCGACCAGCTTCGTGTAGGGCTTGTGCGTGTGGCCGAAGACGATGATGTCCGCGTTCGACGACGCGGCGAGCCGTTGAAAACTCGAGATTGCCCGATCCTCGAACAGGTACTCGTTGATCTTCCGAGGGCTGCCATGCACCAGGAGGATGCGCTTCGTGTCCGCTTCGAAGCGGATCTCGTGCGGCAACTCGCGCAGGAACGCCTTGTTGTCGGCCGTCACGTGCGCTCTGGTCCAGGCCAGTGACTGGTCGCCGCGCAGCTTTTCATCCGGCTCCCGGTAGGCGCAGCCGCAGTCATCCCGATCAAAGCCGACTCCATCGTCGTAGTTCCCCATGATGGTCGGAATCTGTTCGCGCCGGATCCGCCCGGTGACCTCGTTCGGGAAGGGGGCATAGCCGACCAGATCGCCCAGGCAGTACACAGCGTCGAAGGATTGTCCGCGGATGTGCTCGAGCACCGCCTCCAGGGCGGGAAGATTGGCGTGAATGTCACTGAAGATCGCGATTCGCATGGCCACCGCTTCGTTGAGCGGATCACATCAGAGCGCTGCGCCCACGTCAACGACGTTTGTCGACATCCGTATTGACAAACGTCGGCGGTGACGCATATAGTTGTCAGTAACAACAATGGCGCGGACGGCAACACCTCCCGCAGAGTCGAAGCAGACGGCGCTCGATCGTGACGCCGTCGCATTGCACGCGGCAGTGGCCGACCTCGTCCGGGTCTATCAGTTTCGCGACCGCGACAGCATCTGCTGCCACGACGTGTCGGTGACGCAGTGCTATGCGCTCGAAACGCTGGTCGAGCACGGTCCGATGCGGCTCAGGGCCCTGGCCGACCGCCTCTTCCTGGACAAGAGCACCACCAGCCGCGTCGTCAGCACCCTTGCCCGTAAGGGCTACGTCGAGCAGCGTGCGGACGCCAACGATGGCCGCGCCACCACATTGATTGCCACGCGGCAGGGCCAACGCCTCTGCACGCGCATCACGGGCGATCTCGTCGCGCAGCAGCGACAGTTGTTGCAGGACCTCGATCCGGACGTCCGGTGTGGCGTCGTGGAGGTAATCCGCCGGCTGTCGCAGGCGGCCGATGCACGGTTCCGATCGGGCGCCGGTGCCGCAGGCGCGACATGCTGCGCAGCGGGCGCGAACGTGCCAGCGTCAGCCTGATCTTTTCAGCACACTTAGTTGTCACTAACAATCAGATTACGAGGGAGCCGCTCATGTCCGACACACACGTCCAGGATGCCGTCCGCGAGAAATACGGCGAGATCGCCCGCTCCGTCGGCAAGACGGGGTGCTGTGGCCCAAGCGCGTGTGGCTGCGGTGATCCGATCACATCGAACCTGTATTCCGATGGAGAAACGGCGGGGCTCCCGGCCGAGGCCGTAGCCGTGTCCCTCGGCTGCGGGAATCCCACTGCTCTCATCGATCTCGAGCCCGGCCAGACCGTGCTCGATCTCGGGTCTGGAGGCGGCATCGACGTGTTGCTCTCGGCGAAGCGAGTAGGCCCAACGGGCAAAGTGTACGGGCTCGACATGACGGACGACATGCTGGCGCTCGCGCGGGAGAATCAGCGCAAGGCGGGAGCCACGAACGTGGAGTTCCTCAAGGGAACGATCGAAGCCATTCCGCTTCCCGACCAGTCCGTCGACGTGATCATCTCGAACTGCGTGATCAACCTGTCGGTCGACAAAGACGCCGTCCTGCGCGAGGCCTTCCGCGTGCTCAAGCCCAATGGCCGCTTCGCGGTGTCGGATGTCGTCATCCGTGGAGAGGTGCCGGCGGCGGTCCGTCGCAGCATGGAGCTGTGGGTGGGTTGTGTGGGGGGCGCGCTGCGGGACGACGAGTACGTCGCCAAGCTGGAGGAGGCCGGATTCATTGACGTCGAGCTCGATCCGTGGCGCGTGTATCACGTCAACGATGCGCGTACATTTCTCGCTGAAGCCGGTATCGATGTCGATCAGATCGCGCCGCAGGTTGATGGCAAGGTCGCGAGCGCATTCATCCGTGCGCGAAAGCCGGAAGCAAAGGCGTGCTGTGGACCGGCCTGCTGCGCGTAACGCCAGTCCTCCGCCCTTTCTTGACTTGGGCCATCGCAGTGAGCCGCCCGCCTCGACATGAGCCTCGAGCTCGCGGCGATCATCACACGCCGTCGGGGTCGATGTGCCAGTCCCGCAGGATGGCCGCTTCGTCCGACTGCGTCATCGCCTTCTTGAATCGCGCGCCGGTGCGCCCCTTGACCCGCCGCTCGCAGTCGGCCCAGGTGGTGTGCCGCATCGGCTGGCCATCGACGACGCTGAGATAGGAATACGGCGTCGTCGTCCGCGATCCGCCGCGTGCGGCACCGGTCGCAGCGGAACGCGTCGGCAGCCTGGTGTCCGATGGAAGATCGAGGATCGCGTACCGATAACCGATCAGCGGACCGCGGTAGAGCGTGATCTGCTGGCCCTGCGCGAGGCCGTCCGCGATTTCGTCGACACGTTCGTTGCCAGGCGTGCCGGCGTGCCCGCGAACGTAGTGCCAGGTCAGCGAGCCCTTGCCGCGTGCCGAGACCAGCGAGTCCAACTCCTCCCACAACTCGCGGTTCAGGACCTCGCCGCCGGCGGCGGTCTTCCAGCCACGCTTGCGCCAGCCAAAGATCCACTCGCGGATGCCCTGGATGACGTAGGTTGAGTCCGTGTAGATATCCACCGCGCCGGGCTCCGCGCGAAGCTCGGCCAGCGCCTGAATTGCGCCGGTCAGCTCCATCCTGTTGTTGGTCGTCACGCCGGCGGCGCGGCCGCCGAGCTCGATGACGCGGCCGTCCGGCGTCACGATCACCGCGCCCCATCCGCCCGGTCCGGGGTTGCCTTTGGCCGCACCGTCCGTAAACACCACCACCGGCTGTTCGCTCATTCGCTCTGTCTCTCCCGTGCTCCGCTATTGTCTATTGTCATCACTCGTGCGGTTCAACGCGCGGATTTCACGTGGTTGCCACTCGGTGCCGAGTTGGCGGGACGATCGATTGCCTGAGCCGTCAAGCTGACGCGCATCGCAGCCCGGTTGTCGCCGCCCTGGCGGACTTCTCATCCGAAAGACCTCCCGGCCGAAATCTGCGCGCAATCGAGCTTTCCGCGCCCAGCCTTTGTGAATAAATTCGCGCCGCTCGCGCGCGCCCGGGGTAACATTTTGTTCCCCTGCCTCACGAAAAATCCGTTCGTTGTGGAGACCCTGCTTATGAAATGGAAACTAGGCCTGTTCGCAGTTCTCGTCGCGGCCGCGACCACTGTGGCCGGACAGTCGCAGAATGCTGCCCCGAAAGACGACGGCTACGTCAGCACCTATCGTGGAAACCCCGCCGGCGGGCCCGATGAGAAAACCAAGGACGATCCGCTCGCGCGGCTCGAAGACATGCGCGAGCGCATGGGCGGCGACCTGACGCCGGAGTTCATGGAGGCGCTCATGGCCGCGGCCGACGCGCAGAATGCGCAATACGGACCCGCCGGCAAGGGTTCGATCAAGGTTGGCAGCGGCGGCGCCTGGACCAACGTCGGCCCCTACCGGTCCAACTGGCTGCAGAACGGCCTGCGCGTCAACGAATCCGACACCGGCCGTGTCCGCACGTTCCTGCCGCACCCCTCCAGTGAAGACATTCTCTATGTCCTCACATCGAGCGGCGGCCTTTGGAAGACCACCAACTTCTCGCATCCGCGTCCTTCATGGCGGCCGATGACCGACACAGTCCTCAGCACTTCCGGCGGCGGCGCTGCGCTCGGAAAAAATCCCGAGACGCTCTACCTCGGCACCGGAGATCCTTTCGATCCCGGCGTCGGCGGTTACGCATACACGTCGGCCAACGGCGGCGAGACATGGTCCGCGGGCGTCAAGCTCGGTGCCTCGACGGTCATTCCCGTCGTGAAGGTGGACACGACCGGACCGACCGATGTGATCCTCATGGGCACCAACGCCGGTCTGTATCGCTCGACGAACGGCGGCGCCAGTTACTCGCCCGTGTTGTCGGGTGTTGTCTGGAGTCTCCAGCGCACGAGCGCCGGATGGCTCGCCGCCCGTGTCGTCAGCGGCACCGGATCGATCGTCTTCTCGTCAAACCAGGGCGCCACGTGGGCGCCGATTCCAAACGGCGGCGCTGTCTACGCCGGCGCCGGGCGGACGACGCTTGCGGCCGGCGCGCCGGGAGACGCCGTGGTCTACGCCTTTGCCGCGACGACGGGCAGCTCGGCTCAGAAGGATCTCTACCGCTCCATCGACGGCGGCCTGAACTGGGTGGCGCTCGGTCTTGCGACCAAGGCGCCCGACAACCCGAACGAAGACCAACCGGACATGAACATCATGCGGGACCAGGCGTTCTACAACCAGCTGATCGTTGTGGACCCCAGCGACACGTCACGCAACACCGTGTTCATCGGCGGCCAGCTGAGCGCCGCGAAGTCCACGGACGGCGGCGCCACGTGGCGCATCATCACCAACTGGCTCGCGCAGTACGGGCTGCCGTACGTGCACGCCGATCACCATGCCGCCACCTTTACGATGTTGAACGGCGCCCCCGCGCTGCTGTTTGGCACCGACGGCGGTTTGTTCGTCAGCACCGACGGCGGCCTGGGATTCAGCAGCCAGAAGAACGACGGCATTTCGTCGTATCTGATCTACGCGCTCGCGGGAAATCCCAAGCACGACGATGACGTGCTGATCGGCCTACAGGATGACGGCACGCGTTTCCGCACGGGCAGCACCGGCACCTACAACCAAGTCTTTGGCGGCGACGGTTTCGGTGTCGGTTGGAGCCAGGCGGACGATCTCGTGAGCCTCGGCAGCATCTACTACTCCTACATCATCAGGAACGTGCGCAACCCGCCGAACACCCAGTCGAAATGGCTGGTCGGTTTCAATGGCATCGCCGAAGTGTTCAATCCGGCGCAGACCTACTTCAACACCGCGATTGCGACGCCGCGCTCGTCAGCCGACCCGTCCGGGCAGACGTTCTTCCACCGCACGCGTCGCAAGCTGTATCGCACCAGCGATGGGGCGGCCACCTGGCAGAGCGTCTTCCAGTCGCCCGGCCCACTGCTGCGCGCCGGATCGCACCCGATCGGGATCAGCCCCGTTGACCTCGAACACTTCGGCGTGCTCGGCAATGGCGGCAACCTGTGGTTCACCAACGACGGCGGAGCGACGTTCACCAATCGGGCCCTGACGGTAGCAGCGCCCGGCTGGCCCGGTTTCAATTCGACACTGGCCTACGCCGGCAACTCGACGATGTATGTCGGCAACGAGGCGCCGATCGGAACGACAAGGCGCGTCATCAAGTCCAACGATGGCGGCAACACCTGGGTGAACGCCAGCACGGGTCTGCCCGCGGTTCCGGTGACCAAGCTGCTGGTCAGCACTCTCAACGCGACCACCCTCTACGCCGCCACCTGGATCGGCGTCTACGAGACGACCGACGGCGGGGCCTCGTGGCACCTGTTCGGACAGGGGCTGCCAGTCGTCAACGTCAGCGACCTCTACATGCCGACCGATGGCAGCTATCTGCGCGTGTCGACGTTCGGCCGCGGGGTCTGGGAAACGCGCTTCTAACGCACACCACGGCGCCCGACCCGAGCGCGGCTCGGGCGCCGCTCGTCCTCTCTCACTTCCCGCCACATCTCTTCCATTTATCTCACCTCGACAAACGCCGCGCGGTATTCGGGGCAGTTGGCGAGATCGCCCGAGTCCCGTGCTGAGCTCGGCTCGTGGTACGTGGCTTGCGTTCTACTGTACGAAGCTCGTAGAAACGGTATTTGGAGGACATCAGATGGCAACAGAATTCGCACGCGCCGATATCCAGTCGCACTCAGAGGGACGGGTCGCCAAGACGATCGAAGATCAGACGGCCAAGCTGCCGTCGGACGTGTTCCTGTGGATGGCGGTCGGTTCGATGGCTACCTCGGCAACGCTGCAGATGATGGGGAACAAGCACGCCAGCGTCTTCGTTGGACAGTGGGCGCCGACGTTTCTCATTCTCGGTGTCTACAACAAGCTGGTGAAGCAGCTCGGTTCGGACCGGACGGAAAACGCCGTCTAGTCGCCGTCCCTCATCGACTGGCAGGTCATGGCGATCGAGGCCTTGTAGGGTCTCGCGTCGCCGTGCCTTCTCGCGTGCGGCCCCTCCTCTCTCCGATTATGATCCGCCGATAATTTTTTCATGGTCGCGAGCGCGTCCGTGAAAATTTGACGCAATCCGAACGCGTCGCTCACGCAAATACTCCCGATACTCCTGCATTTCCCGGCAGAGCTGCCGTGGCTCGGACATTGCTCCCGAGCCCAGCACATCACCTATTCTTACGGGAG
>JANPCT010001063.1:0-2262 GCA_031431095.1 Acidobacteriota bacterium
CGGAACACCGCAAGGTCGGCCCGTCCGTCGCCGTCGAAATCCGCCGCCGACGGCACGTCGCCGCTCAGGCCCCAGTCCGGTGACGCGGTCGCGCCGGTCATGCGGTTGTAGATGAACCATTTCCCGGCCGAAGGACGGAAGACGACGAGGTCGGTGACGCCGTCGCCATCGAAATCGCCGGGCACCGGGACGTCGGTCGAAACGCCCCAGTCGTACTGCACCGTCGTACCGTTCGACGACAGCAGGATTAACCATCGTCCAAGCGAGGGCCGGAACACGGCGATGTCGGTCTTGCCGTCGCCGTCGTAGTCGGCCGGCACGGGCAGGTCGGAGGACAGGCCGAAGTCCAGCGACGTGTACGTCGCGTAGTTGGAGGACGACTGCAGGACCAGCCAGCGGCCGAGCGACGGACGATAGACCGCCGGATCGAGCGTGCCGTCGCCGTCGTAGTCGCGGCCGACCGGGAGGTCGCTGCTGAGGCCCCACGTGCGAATGGTGTAGTCGGTCATGCCGCTCAACGATCGCAGCGAGACCCAGTCGCCCGTGGACGGACGATAGACCGTGAGGTCGGCCTTGCGATCGCCGTCGTAGTCGCCGAACTTCGTCTGCACCGGCGGCATGGCGCGGCCGAGCGGAATGTCGCCCGACGCGCCCCACGAACCGATCTCGGTCGCATCCGTCGTGCGGTTCTTGAAGATCCAGACGCCGGCGCCGCGGCGGAAGACGCCGAGCTCGGCGCGCCCGTCGCCATCGCGATCGAGTGGCACCGGCACGTCGCCCGGCAGTCCCCACGACTGGCTGAACTGATCCTTGACGTACCACACGCCGGTTGACGGCCGGAAGACGGCAACGTCGATCACGCCATCGCCGTTGTAGTCGGCCGGGACGGGAATGTCGGCCGCGTTGCCCCACGTCGTAATCAGCACGTTCCTCACGAACCACTGACCCGTGCTTGGACGATAGACCGCAACGTCGGCGAGGCCGTCGCCGTTGTAGTCGCCCACCACCGGCAGATCTCCCGCGGCTCCCCAGGTGACCGTGCTGATGTTGCGCACGAAGAACGTCCCGGTCGATGGCCGGAAGACGGCAATGTCGATGACGGCGTCGCCGTTGTAGTCCGCCGGCACCGGGATGTCACCCGGCAGCCCCCACGAAATCGTCGCGCCTCCCCTGATGAACCAGGTGCCGATCGACGGACGGAACACCGCAGTGTCCCTGATGCCGTCGCCGTTGTAGTCGGCCGGCACCGGCATGTCGCCGGGGAGGCCCCAGTCGAACGCCGGCTGGCCGCTGAAGAAGAAGCGGCCGATGCTCGGGCGGAACACGCCAAGATTCGGCAGTTCCGGGAACGGCGTCTGGTTGATGTTCAGTGACCAGCAAAAGAGTGTGCCGGTATCGCCGGAGAATCCGTCCTTGATTCGCAGCTTCCACGCACCGTTGGCGTTGCCGAAGGCCCGGCCGTTGAACGCCGAGAGCGGCTGCTCGGGCCGGAACGTGCCGACGAACGGAGCGGTGCCATGGGTGATGTATGTCGGTGCTGAGTCGTCGAACGTCGTCCGCGACGACAGCGGCGAGCACGCCGTTCCGTAGTTGTTCGCGCTGCCGCCGTTTTCGACGCTCAGCATCCTGGTCGTGCCGTCAGGTCCGATCAGGCTGATCGTGAGATCCGCGTCGAAAGTGTGCGTCAGATAGAACGACACCGTGACGTTGCTGATCTGTCCGGTGATCCCGGTCACGTCGATCGTGGACTCCACGGTGGTGTTGTCCGGAATCGCCAGCGCCGGCGACGCGTCGAACGCCGTCGCGGTCAGCCCCGCTTGCGACACGGTCTGCGTCTGCCCGCCCTGCGCCTGGATGTTTCCGCTCCGCGCCGGACCCGCGTTGGGCATGACCGTGTAGCCGACGGTGCCGTTGTCCACACCGACACCGCTGCCCGTCACGGTGATCCAGGGGACGTCGCTCCACACCACCCAGTTGCAGATGCCTGACGAGGGCGTCACTCCCACCGAGCCGCTGCCGCCGCCGGCGCCGAAGCTTGCCGATGCCGGCGACACCGGGAACGTGCAGCCCGCCTGCCGTGGCGACGCCATGATGATGCCGGCGCCGGAGTCACGATCGAAGCCTGGCCCTTCGATGTCGATCGCCGTTCCCAGCAGCATGCTCCGTAGTTGCGTCCCGGAGAACCCGGGATTCGCCGACTTGAACAATGCCGCGATCGCGGCCGCGTTCGGGGCGGCGGCGGAGGTGCCGAAGAACGGGTTG
>JANPCT010001064.1:0-4151 GCA_031431095.1 Acidobacteriota bacterium
TCACGTGGCTCTCCGGCGACCACATCGTCGAACAGCACGTCCACACCATCGATGCTGTGAACTGGGCGATGCAGGCGCACCCTGTCCGCGCCAACGGGATGGGCGGACGACAGGTGCGCACGAGCCCCGACTACGGGCACATCTTCGATCATTTCGCGATCGACTACGAGTATGCCAACGGCGCGACACTGGCGAGCCAGTGCCGCCAGATCGAGGGCTGCGACAAGAGCGTTTCCGAGGCCGTGGTCGGCACCAGGGGCTCCAGCCAGGTCGACAGGTACACGATCGCCGGTGCCAAGGCCTGGAAATTCGGCGCGCAGGACAACCGTCCTTACGTGCAGGAGCACACCGACTTCATCGCCAGCATCCGTTCCGGAACGCCTTACAACGAGCTGAAGACGACGGCGGAGAGCACGCTGACCGCGATCATGGGGCGCATGTCCGCTTACACCGGCAGGGTCGTCACGTGGGAGCAGGCCCTCAACTCGAAGGAACAGTTGATGCCGCAGGGGCTGACGCTCGGTCCGCTGCCGACGCCCCCGGTCCCCGTTCCCGGTCAGACGCCACTCGTCTAAAAAAGAGTGGCCGGGAGACGGCTCAGGTTTCAGCGTTCACGCCGACTCAGGAGGCGTGACTTGAAAAACTGAAGGCTGAGAGCTGAGGGCTTCCTCGATGGACAGGTTTCGTGTGCTCGTGGCGGCAATCGGGTTGATCGCCGCCGCGACTTCCCCCTCCGCCTCCCCGGAACTTTCGCGCTTCGAGTACCAGCACCCCCACATGGGGACGCTCGTCCGCATCACGTTGTATGCGCCGAGTGCAGCGGCGGCCGACAGAGCGGCTCATGCGGCGTTCGAGAGAGTCCGGGCGCTGGACGCGGCGCTCAGTGACTACCGCGACTCGAGCGAGCTGATGGGCGTGTCGCGTCTATCCGGACGCGGGCCGGTGGCGGTGAGCGCAGATCTTTTCCGGGTGCTCGACGCCTCGGTTCATATGACCCGCGCGAGTGGCGGCGCATTCGATATCACGGTCGGTCCACTCAGCGTTCTGTGGCGTCACGCTCGCCGCGCCGGCGAGATGCCCGAGTCCCCGGATCTAGCGGCGGCACGCGCGCTCGTCGGTTCCGACACGATCGTTCTCGACCGACACCGCCGCACCGTGACGCTGCTGAAGGCGGGCATGCAACTCGATCTGGGCGGCATTGCCAAGGGGTTCGCCGCCGACGAAGCTGCCTCGTCGCTGGCGCAACGCGGCATTGCGCGCGCGCTGATCGCGGTCGGCGGCGACATCGTCGCCACCGCGCCGCCGCCGGGACAGCAGGGCTGGCGCGTCGCCGTCGCCGCGATCGAAGGCGCGCCGCCGGCGGGCTTCATCGACTTGCGCAACGCCGCGGTGTCGACATCGGGAGACGCGGAACAGTTCGTGGTGATCTCGGGACGGCGCTTCTCTCACATCATCGATCCCCGGACGGGAACCGCGCTGACAGGCCGCCGGAGTGTCACGATCGTGGCGCGGAATGGCACGAACTCGGATGCGCTCGCAACAGCGGTGTCGGTGATGGGGGCGCGAGACGGACTCGCGTTGGTGGAATCGACACCGGGCGCCGCCGCGCGCGTCAGCGAGGAAACCGGCGGCGGGATCCGGTCATATCAGTCCTCGCGCTGGCCGGCGCCGCGCTGAGGCGCCGCGCCGGCTTTCGGCGCCGTGCCTCGCATCAATGTCACGTCCCGATCGACGGCCACACCTGTCCATCGTTCGCGTTGCCCGTCCGGCCACTGCACTGTAAGGGCGTCGATGGCAGCGGAAGAGCCCAGGCCGAAATGCGCCCGTGCATCAGAGGCCGAGAGATAACTGCCGTCGGTCCGCGCCCGCCGCCAGATCGTCGGCTGGCCCTGACGTTCCACGCCGATCCATGCGCCGATGCCAAAGCGATTGCCCGCGGGCTGGCGCGCGGCGATACGGACCCAGTGGTTCGTGCTGCCGTTCTCCCGGGCCTGGTTCAGCAGCAGCAAGGCGTTACCGCCGTTGTTCGTGACCACGACGTCCACGTCACCGTCGTTGTCGATGTCGCCAAAGGCGGCGCCGCGGCCGATGCCCGCCTTCTCGAACGCCGGGCCGCCGGCGTTGCTGCTCTCCACGAAGCGCCCGGCTCCCGTATTGTGAAACAGCTGATTGCGCATCCGGAACGGCGCCGGCTGCCCGCGCTGGGACTCGACGATGTTGACGCCGCCGTTGGCGATGAACAGATCGAGCAGGCCGTCATTGTCGTAGTCGAACCAGTCCGTGCCAAAGCCGGTGAACGCCGCGGTCGGCGTCGCCAGTCCCGCGCGCGTGCGCCCATCCTCGAAGTTCCCCTTGCCGTCGTTGGTGTAGAGCCCGAAGGTCTCGCCGATGATGTTGGTGACGAACAGGTCCTCGTCACCGTCGAGATCAAAGTCGCCCGAGGCGATGCCCATGCTGCCCTCGGGATTCCCCGCGGCATTGAGCGCAGCGCCGGAGAGCAGGCCTTCGTCGGTGAAGGTGCCGTCATGGCGATTGATCCAGAGCTGGTTGGGAGTCGCGTCATTGGCGACGTAGAGGTCGGGCCAGCCGTCGCCGTTGTAGTCCCCCATCGTGACGCCGAGCCCGGCGCCGTACGCCTTGCTGATCCCCGCCGCCTGCGTCGCGTTGGTGAAGCCGCCGCTGCCGTTGTTGCGGTAGAGCGTCGCCGGGACCGGCTTGTAGGCGCGCGGGCTGCAGTAGTCGCGCGCGCCGACCGAGTCATGGCAGACCTTGTTCGAGGCCAGCGAGAAATCCAGGTAGTGCGCGACGAACAGATCGAGATGGCCGTCGCGGTCGTAGTCGACGAACGCGGCGCTGGTGCTCCAGAGCGGATCGGTGAGTCCGGCCTTCGCGGTGACGTCGGTAAACGTCCCGTCGCCGCTGTTATGGAACAGTGCCGCCGCGCCGAAACCGGTAACGAACAGATCGAGAAAGCCGTCGTTGTCGTAGTCGGCGACCGCGGCGCCCATCCCGTAGCTGCGAAGCGCGAGTCCGGCGCGCTCGGTGACGTCGGTGAAGCGAAGGGTCGGCTTGCCGCCGCGCGCCACGGTCAGATCGTTGCGGAACAGCCGCGACGATGGGCCGGTCGATGGCGGTGTATTGGCGCCGAGGAGGCCACCCTGCACGAAGAACACGTCGAGGTCGCCGTCGTTGTCGTAGTCGAACAGCGCGACCCCGGCGCCCATCTGTTCGGCCATGTAGTACTGCCCGCTCGCGCCGGTCACGTGCGTGAAGGCGAGGCCCGTCGCCGCCGCCGATTCGACGAACAGCGGCCGCACGGGCCCGCCACTCCCCAAAATCCTGTAGCTTCCGCCTTCAGGCGGAACCAGCGAAACGAACAAAATCCCAACGACAAGCCCGATCGTCGCTACGTTCCGCCTGAAGCCGGAAACTACAGAACCGCGACGGGGTGCGGCGGAAACTACAGAACCGCGACGGGGTGCGGCGGAAACAGAACCTCGATGGGGTGCGGCGGAAGCTGCAGCGCGGCGTCGGGCGGCGGCGCACATCATCTGATGCTCGCCAGGTCGCGGTCGATCGCCGCGGCGAGCGCGGTGTCGCCGAACTTCAGCGCCAAGTCGCGCGCCGCGGTCGCCCATGTCACGCCCTCACTCTTCTCTCCCGCCCGCACGTACGCGGTCGAGAGCGCAAACAGGTAGCGCGGCGCCTCGGCATCGCGAGGCTCGGTCAGCGGCTGCAGCTCGCGGACGGCGTCCGCCGGGCGTCCCAGCCCGATCAGCATGCGTCCCAGGTTGAAGCGGGCGACGCGCAGGCCCGGCCGCGCATCCACCGCGAGCCGGTACTCGGCCATCGCGGCCTCGAACTGACGCGTGCGCTCGAGAATCTGCCCGAGGTTGTTGCGCGCCTCGGCGTGCAGTGGATTCAGCGCGAGCGCGCGACGATACGCGTCCGCGGCCTCGTCCCACCGCTCCTGCAGCCCCAGCAGCACGCCGTAATCGTAGTGCGCGTCGGCGACGTTGACGCCCAGCGCTACCACCGCGCGATAGTGTTCGTCCGCCCGCGTAAAGTTCCGTTGCCGCCCATAAAGGGCAATCAGGTTCGCGTGCGCCTGCGCTAGTGATGGGTCCGCGGCCAGCGCTGCCTCGTGCGCC
>JANPCT010001065.1:0-8335 GCA_031431095.1 Acidobacteriota bacterium
CGCGGCAGAAAGTCTGGCGTCGCGGTGAATCAGCAGGTAGGACGGCGGCGGCATCCGCCCGCGCCTGGCGAGGTCGCACATCCCGCCCAGGAATTTGTCCTGATCGTCCGACGGGTACCCGGTCCACTCGGAGTAGTTGAAATTTTCGCGCCCCTGATGTACGTGATTGGCGACCAGCCATGAAGTCGGGCTGACACTCGTATACCACGGCCAGCGAGTCTCGTTCGAGTGGCAGTCGCGGCAGGCACGGTCGAGAATCGCCCTGATCGGCGGTGGAGCCACGGATCGCAGAGAGGCTGCCGCGGGCGCCGGCGGGTTGCTTCGATCCGGGCGTACGAACTGCGCGCCGATGAAGATCAGCAGGAACACAATCAGGACCGAGCGGACGAGACGAATGAGGCGGACGGCGGCCATGTGATGTCCACAGCAAATCCGACGCCGTCAGCCCGGCTGTTTCCGGAACGCACACGGGCCGAAACAGGCGGGGATACCGGAGCCTATCCTACTCCGCTTACGTCCTGTGTCCGCACGGAGTCGAGAACCGTAAGGCCGCACACACGAGCGCGCGCCGGAGAACGAGTGTCGCGCGCCTGCCCAGGCTGTCAACGGGCCCCGGACGGAGGCTGCCAAGCTCGCCTGCGGCGCCCCGGGTACCGATGGGATGTGTACAATGACGGGCGGTTACGATCAAATCCCCGACTACGGAGGGTCCGAATGAAACGCTTGGCCAGAATGGCGATGGTGGCACTGCCGCTGATGACGCTCGCGGCGGCTCCTGCCTACGCTGAAGTGAAGACGCGCGATAAAACCCAGGTCAAGTTCGAGGGCATGCTCGGCCGGATGTTCAATCTGTTTGGCGGCAAGGGTGCAAAAGAGGGTGTCGAGGGCCGGACGGCGGTCAAAGGCAACCGCAAAGCCACCCTCACCGACAGCGGCGGTACCATCGTCGACCTGACCGAAGAGAAGCTGTACGAGCTCGACGCCAAGAAGAAGCAGTACACGGTCACCACCTTCGAGGAACTGCGCCGTCGGATGCGCGAGGCGCAGGAGAAAGCGAAGCAGCAGGCCGAGAAAGACAAGGACGAGCCCGCGCAGAAGGAAGACCCGCAGAAACCCACGAAGGAATACGAGGTCGACTTCGACGTCAAAGAGACCGGACAGAAGAAGCAGCTCGCCGGCTACGACGCGCACAACACCATCGTGACCATCACCGTGCGCGAGAAGGGGCATACCCTCGACGAAGCCGGCGGCATCGTGATGACCAATGACATGTGGCTTGGTCCGTCGATTCCGCAGCTGAAGGAGCTCTACGAGTTCGACATCAAGTACGCCAGACAGCTGCAGGGTCCCGGCGCCGCCGCGATGTCGGCGGAACAGATGGCGGCGATGCTGGCGATGTTCCCGCTCATCAGCAAGGCGACGGAGCGCATGCAGAAAGATGCCGGCAAGCTGTCCGGCACCCCGCTCGAGACGACAACGACGTTCGAGTCGGTGAGGAGCAAGGATCAGCTGACGCAGGCGCAGGAGAACTCGTCGAAGAGCAGCGGCGGAGGGATCGGCGGGATGCTCGCGAAGAAGATCATGAAGCAGGAACCCCCGAAGGCTCGCTCCACCATCGTGACGTCACACCACGAGGTGCTGGAGGTGGCCACCGCCGTCGCCGCCACCGACCTGGCGATTCCCGCGGACTACAAGGAGAAAAAACAGTAGTTCGTCGTTGCAGCGCGGTTTCTTGTCGTGGAGCGGCTGACCCGCCATGATCCTCGCTCACGAACTGGCGCTGCGTCGTCTCCTCGCTGAGCCGGGCACGATAGATGTGGGTCCGATCGCGCTCGTCGCGTTCGACCAGCCCTTTTTCCGTCATGATCTTCGTAGCCCAGACGAATGGGATAATCTGCAGGTTCATCGGGAGGATAAGTGGCTGACTCAGGTACTTACGCGAAGATCGAAACGTCAGAAGGCAATTTCAAAGTGCGCCTGTTCGAAAAGGAGGCGCCCAATACGGTCGCCAATTTCACGGGCCTTGCGGAGGGCACCAAGGAATGGCGCGATCCGGCATCAGGCGAGCGTAAAAAAACGCCCTTCTACGACGGCATCGTCTTTCATCGCATCATCAACGGCTTCATGATCCAGGGGGGCGATCCGCTCGGCCAGGGGACGGGCGGGCCGGGCTTCAATTTCGCCGACGAGTTCCATCCGTCCGCGCGGCACGGCAAGGCCGGCATGCTGTCGATGGCGAACTCCGGGCCGAACACGAACGGCAGCCAGTTCTTCATCACCCTCGGTCCAACGCCGCATCTCGACAACCGCCATTCGGTGTTCGGCGAAGTGGTCGAGGGGATGGACGTCGTCAAGAAGATCGGCGCGGTGCCGACCGGACGGCAGGATCGGCCGGTCACGCCCGTCGTGATCCAGAAGATCACGATCGAACGGACCTAGATGTCGGCAGCGGACGACGGGGACGGCGCGAGCGGCGCGGCAGCGCGCCACCCCGAGCCGTTCGATCTACTCGTCGATCGCGCGACGCAGGGAGACAAGCCTGCGCTCGAGGCGCTGCTGCCGCTCGTCTACGGCGAGTTGCGGCGCCTCGCGGCGCATTATTTGCGCGGTGAGCGCCCCGGGCAGACGCTGCAGCCCACCGCGCTCGTCCACGAAGCGTACATGCGCCTCCTCAAGGATCGCCCGGAGCGCTGGCAGAACCGCGCGCATTTTTCGGCCATCGCGGCACATGCGATGCGCCAGATCCTCATCGAGCGCGCCCGCGCCCGTGACGCGCTCAAGCGCGGCGGCGGCCAGCCCCGCGTCACCTTCGACGAGAAACTCCAGGCTGCGGCACCGCAACCGTCCTTCGACATGGTGGCACTCGATGCCGCGCTCACGCGTCTCGCCGAGCTCGATGCCGGCCAGGCGCGCATCGTCGAGCTGCGGTTCTTCGGCGGCCTCTCCATCGAAGACACGGCCGAGGCCATTGGGGTGTCGCCGGCGACGGTGAAGCGCCACTGGGCCGTGGCACGCGCATGGCTCGCCCGCGAACTCGGATCAGCATGAGTCCGCGGCGCCGGTCCGCGGAGCGCGCGTGACTGAGGAATGGGCGCGGATCAACGCGCTCTTCGAAGAGGCCCTCGCCCTTGACCCCGCCGGGCGCGAGCGGCTGCTCGCGGGCGCCGGCCAGTCGAGCCCGCGGATTACCGCAGAAGTACGAGGGCTGCTGCGTGCACACGACCAGTCGGCGGACTTTCTCGAACAGCCGGCGTGGGCGGTGGACCCCGGACTGCTCGCCGAGAGCGCGGCGGAAACGCCGCTCACAGGCAGGCGCATCGGTCCGTATGACGTGCGGGAAGAAGTCGGCCGCGGCGGGATGGGCGTCGTTTACGCGGCGGAGGATGTTCGCCTCGGTCGCGTCATCGCGCTGAAGGTCCTTCCGGCCGCGTACAGCCGCGATCCGGTGGCGCGCGCGCGGCTGGCGCGCGAAGCACGCGCGGCGGGCGCCCTCTCGCACCCCTCGATCGCCACCGTCTACGCGCTCGAGGAAATCGACGGCGACCTCTACATCGCGAGCGAGCTCGTGCGCGGCTCGACGCTACGCGCCGAGCTGGCCAACGGTCCGCTGCCGTCAGATCGGCTGTGCGAGACGATGATCCAGATTGCCGAGGCGCTCGACGCGGCGCACAGGCACGGCATCGTCCACAGGGATCTCAAGCCGGAGAACGTGTTGCGAGGGCAGGACGCGCGCATCAAAGTCGTGGACTTCGGGATTGCGCGAACGACCAACTCCTCTCATCCGGCGGAAGCCGGGCTGACCATGACCGGGGCACATCTCGGAACACCCGGGTACATGGCGCCCGAGCAGCTGCGCGGACACGCGGTGGACGCGCGGGCCGACATCTTTGCGTTCGGCGTCATCGCCTACGAGCTGGCGACGGGATCACATCCGTTTGGCGGCAGCGATCCCGCGGCACTTCTCGAGCGGCTGCTCTCGGACGATCCGCCACTGTCCCGGTCGATCGAGCCGCGCGCGCTCGACGCGATTATCCGCATCTGCCTCAGGGGAGATCCGGCGGTACGATATGCCGGCAGTGCCGAACTGCTGCTGGCGCTGCGCTCGATGGCGACGAGTCCGCCGCCCGCGGCGGTGGCGCCCGAGGCCGCTCCGCCGTCGGCATGGTGGTGGAAATTTCACCAGGTGGCCGTCGCAGTGCTCACCATCTTCGCCGTCATCGTCGTCGGCATGCGCCGGCAGTGGGTTGGCCAGTACGGGTCGCTGACTTTCCTGCTCGTCCTCGTCCTCGCAACGATCTCGACGACGCTGCGTCTGCACATGTGGTTCGTTTACCTGGTCCATACGGCTATGCTGGGCGCGCTGCGGGCGCGTGTGCTGCGGTGGGTGGTCATCGTCGAATCGCTGCTGCTGACGATCCTGCTGGCGATCGGCGTCCTGTTCGCCGGACCGCATGACGGCGCGGCGGCGCAACTCGTCGTGTTCTCCCTGCTGCTGTTGCTGTCGCTGATCGTGATCGAGCCCGCGACCACGCGCGCGTCACTGCCGGTTTGATGGCGTCAGTAGCCGACCTCACCATGCGCATTCTCGTGATCGAAGACGACGCCAAGGTGGCCAACTTCATCGGCACCGGTTTGGGTCAGGAGGGCTATGCCGTGGACGTCCTGCACGACGGTAGCGACGCCGCGGCGCAGGCGCTGGCCTTCGATTACGACGCCGTCGTCCTCGATCTGATGCTGCCGGGGCGCTCCGGCTTCCAGGTGCTGCGCGACATCCGCGCCCGCAAGGCGGCCATCCCGATTCTCATTCTCACCGCGAAGGACTCGCTCGACGCCAGGGTCGCCGGGCTCGACAGCGGCGCTGACGACTACATGGTGAAGCCGTTCGCGCTCGCCGAATTGTCGGCGCGGCTGCGCGCGCTGCTCCGCCGCGGAACGGCCCGCGAAAACAGCGTGCGGGTCGGTGACCTGGAGATGGATACCGTCCGGCGGCAGGTGCGCCGCGCCGGACGCGCCATCGACCTGAAGCCGAAGGAATACGCGCTGCTCGAGTTCCTGATGCGAAACGCGGAACGGCCGGTGACCAAGTCGCTGATCATCGAGCACGTCTGGAACATCCACTTCGACAGCATCAGCAACGTCGTCGAAGTGCACGTCAACGCGCTCAGGAACAAGGTCGACCGCGGTTTCGATCGGCCGCTGATTCACACGATCCGCGGCGTCGGTTACATGCTGGCGGACGCACCCCCCGACAAATGACGCTCGCGCTGCGGACGCGCCTTGGCGTCTTCTACACGGTCGTCTTCGGCCTGCTGCTGACCGGGCTCGCCGCCGTGTCGTACCGCGCGCTGCGCCAGCAACTCGACTCGGATGCGACGGCCAACCTGATCGAGCTCACTCACGGCCTGCACGGGTACCTGCGCTTCGACAACGGCGTCCCCGAGGTTCAGTACGACCGCAGCGATCCACAGGAGACCGCCTTCGTCGAGCGCGCGACCCGGTTCTACCAGGTATACGACGGCACTACCGGAGCGCTGCTCCTGCAATCGGAGGCCATCGAACCGCTCGGGCTCACGTTCACCACGGCGGAGGTGAAGTCCTTCCACGACGAGCCCCGGCTGCATGACATCCAGACCGACTACGGGCGCGTCCGGCTGACGAACAGCGTCATCACCGGCGCGCCGGGGCGCACCTACCTCCTCCAGGTCGGCGCGTCGCTCGCGGGGATGGACGGCGCGCTCAACCGGTTCCTGCAGCTGCTGTTCTGGGGCGTCCCAGCCGGTCTGCTCGTCGCGATCGTAGCGGGCCGATGGATGTCCACCGTGGCGCTGGATCCGCTGCTGCGTCTGGCGACGGCTGCGCGCGCGATCGACGTGACGAACCTGCGCCAGCGCCTGCCCGTCCGGGGTGTGCACGACGAGCTCGACGACGTGGCGGAGGCGTTCAACGAAACGCTGCTACGCCTGGAAGACGCCGTCGGCGAGATGCGCCAGTTCAGCACGGCGCTCGCCCACGAGCTGCGCACGCCGATTGCCGCCCTGCGGGGGGAGATCGAGCTGGCGGCGATTCAAGCTGACACCTCTCCGGCGTTCCGAAGGAGCGCCGCCTCCCAGCTGGAGGAGCTCGACAAGCTGTCCCGGCTGATCGATCAGTTGCTCACGCTGGCGCGGGCCGAGTCCGGCCAGATTCCGCTGTCGCACGCGCGCGTCGATCTCAGTGCGCTGGTGCGCTCCGTCCTCGAACAGGTCGATGCGGTCGCGCAGGCGAACGGGCTCGATCTGCGAAGCGAGATCGTCGAGGAGGTCACGGTCAACGGCGATGCCGAATGGCTGGAGCGGCTGCTCCTCAACCTTCTGGACAACGCCTTCAAGTTCACGCCGCGAGGCGGCTGCATCGTCGTTCGGGTATCGGCAGGAGACGACGCGGCGCGCCTCGAGGTGATCGACACCGGGATTGGGATGCCATCCGACGTGCTTCCTCACGTGTTCGAACGGTTCTATCGCGCCGACCCGGCGCGGTCGTCCACGGCCCGGGGCGCGGGTCTTGGCTTGAGCCTGGTGAAGTGGATCGCGGAACGGCACGGCGGGGTCGTTGACGCGGCCAGCGCACCCGGCGCCGGCTCGACCTTTACGCTCCAGATTAAGAAGATTTAATCCGCGCTTCATCTTGGCCTCACGTCCATCGCATCAAATGCGTGAGGCGCAATCACGCGCCGAGGAGGCGGTTTCATCCATGCGCAATATCACCAAAGCGGCGGCTCTCGCACTGATCCTTGCAGTTCCAGGCGCGGCGTTCGCCGCCCAGGCGGCGGCTCCGGCCGCGGCGAAAAAGACGACACAGAAGACGGCGGCAACAAAGAGCGCGGCGGTTTCGAATCACACGACGTCCGGCACCGTGAAAACGGCGAGCGACTCGTCGCTGGTCATCTCACGCGGCGGCAAGGACCAGACGTTCGCCGTCAACGCCTCCACCGAGAAGAAGGGAACGGTCGAACCCGGATCCAAGGTGGCGGTCCATTACACCGTTGACGGGAAGAACTGGGTCGCGACTGCGATTACAGCGCAACCGGCGAAGGCCGCTCCGAGCAAGTCCAAGGGCAAGTAAGCACGCCCGAGGCGCCCCGGCCGGGGGTTGCCCCTCCGCGTCTCCGGCCGGGTTCTTCATCCGCCCACGCTCGAGCTCGATGGGAGGGTTGTTGTCTGCCCATAGGCAGCCCGCTACCCATCAAGCCGTCCGGTTGCGTGGCATCGCAGACCCCATGGCTCCCCAGAAACACGAAAAGCAAGGCCTGTACATGACGAGCGGGGACAAATTGCGTCCCCGTCGGTAGGGTTGGGTGGTGTCGGCTCGCCAGATTGGCAACCGAGCGGTGCTGCCACAACATAGAGCAAGGCAAATGCCACCTTTACGGCAACACCTGCGTTGAGGACGTGCCGACGCAATGGCTCAGCGCTACCGGATCGCGATCCAGTTGATATCGGCAGCGGTCCCGGCCGGTCCGTTGGCGTCGATGAGGAGCTTCAGCACGTGCTCCCCGGCCGGCAGCGACACGCCCGCGCGTGTGACGGTCTTCCACGTGGACCATCCGCCAGTGTCGGGCAGCGCAAACGCTCCGGTCACATCGAGGCCGTCGATGGTCACGTGCACCGTGCCGCCCGCGCCGCTCGACGCGATGCGGAAATCGATCGCATAACTGCCCGCTGACGTCACGTTGATGGAGTATGCGAGCCACTCGCTCGCGCGCACCGACTTGATGTTGTAGCCGCCTCCCGAGTCGGAAGTCTCGCGAATGTCCACGTTGTCGGCGCGGTAGGCGCCGGCGCTGTTGCCGGCGGTCGTATCGTGATAGGCGATCCCTTCGCCTCCTTTGTCATAGTTCTCGGCCTCGATACGCCCGGGGGCAGCAGCGGGCACGCCGGTGTAAGCCGGAGACGAGCCGGACGGAGACCCTGACGTGATCTCGACCCAGTTGAGATCCGCCACCGTGCCGCCAGAGCCGTTGCTGTCGACGACCAGCTTCAGAATGTGGCTGCCGGAGGCCAGACTGACACCAGCCTTGGTCACCGTCTGCCACGTCGTCCATGCCCCGGTGTTCGGCAGGACGATGGGGCCCGTCACATCGGCGCCGTCGACCGTGAAATGCACGGTTCCGCCGTCGCCGCTCGAGGCGCCGCGAAGGGCAAACGTATACGTGCCTGACGTGGCGACGGATACGCTGTAGGCGAGCCACTCACCCGCCCGCACCGTCTTCACCATGTAGCTGCCGCTCGCATCGCTCGTCGCTTTCACATCGACGTCGTCCGAGCGATATGCCCCGCCGCTGTTGCCGCTGGTGGTG
>JANPCT010001066.1:0-4921 GCA_031431095.1 Acidobacteriota bacterium
ACTCCGGCCGCCGCCGCTCCCTCAATCAACACGTGTTCGTTGACGATCGTGCCGGCCAGCGCGTGGCATAGCGACGGTTCGTCGACCACCACGATCTCGTCCACCAGGGCGCGGACGATGTCGAGCGTGATGGTGTCTGGATCGAGATTTCCGGTGAGTCCGTCGGCGAGCGATGCACCCACTTCGATTTCGACCAGGTGACCGGCGGCGAGACTCGACGTGAAGGGCGTCGACGCGGCGACCTCCACCCCGACGACACGCGTCGCCGGCGACAGCGCTTTGAGTGCCACCGCGATACCGCTGATCAACCCGCCTCCGCCGATTGGCACCACGACCATGTCGATCGCTGCGAGGTCTTCCAGGAGCTCGAGTGCGATCGTCCCCGCGCCGGCGATCACGTCCGGGTGCGAATACGGCGAAATGAAGAGTCCGCCGCCGCCGGCCGCATGCGCCTTCGCCTGCCGCTCCGCAGCGTCGTAGTCGCGGCATTCACGCAGTTCGGCGCCCGCCGCTCTGATTGCATCCACCTTGGCCCGCGGTGCGCCGGCGGCTATGAAGACGGTCAGCGGCAGCCGCAGCGCGCGTGCCGCAAAAGCCAGCGCGCGGCCATGGTTTCCCGCCGACGCGGTGACGAGCCGCGGCATATCGTCGAGAGCTGCGCGCTCGCGGACGAGCAGCGCCGCATTGAACGCGCCGCGGATCTTGTAGGAGCTCGTGGGCTGCACGACTTCGAGCTTCAGGTGCACGTCGCAGCCGCAGTGATCAGAAAGCCACTCCGATCGGCGGACGGGCGTCCGCGCGACGCGCCCCTCGATCCGCGCGGCCGCGGCGCGGATGTCATCGATCCCGATCGACACTACGGCCCCGGCTTGATGTTGCCGGCCTGAAGGATTTCGGCCAGGCGGCCGGCAAACGCCGACCGCGGCAGCACATCGTCCGCTCCCGCTCGCCTGGCCGCGGCGATGAGCTCCGTGTGCACGTGCGACGCGAACGCCAGGGCGCGGAGTTGCGACGTGCCGGCGTCGGCTTTCAACGCCTGGATTGTCGAGATGGGATCCATCTTCGAGCTGTTCAAGTCGAAGATGACGAGCGTTGGCTGTAATGACTTCGCTTGCGCGACAAGCTCCTCAGCGGTCGCCGCGAACTGGATGTCGATGCCAAGATGCTTCGCCGTCGTTCGCACTTTCGAGCGGAAGAACAGATCGTCTACGGACGCAAGGATGGCCACAAGGGGATCATACCTCCACGCCCGGAGCGTCACGGCTCCGCTCTGCGGCCCGCGCGCTCAGCAATCCTTAGGCCTGGCCGTGTCCCGCGGCAGCCGCTCTTCCCGATACAGCGCCACACCGTTCCTGAGTGCGCCGGCAGTGAAGGCGACGAGGAATCCCGCGATCGCGACCGCGCCGCCGACGTCGAACAGAAGCCATTTGTGTCCGGCAATGCTCACCCAGTCGCTGCGCATCAGTTGCAGCGTGCCGGCAGCGAGCAGAATCCTCAGCTCGGTCGGTCCGACCTTCATGAACGCAAGTTTGAACCTGCCGCGCGCATGCGTGGCCAGCGAGATTTCGACCACGAGCAGGTAGTAAGCCGCGAGAAAGGCAAGACCGAGCGTCGGGCTCATGTGCCCTCCGAGCATCAGTCCTCCGAATAGCGCAGCAAATCCGGCGGCGTCGAGCACGTGGTCCACGTAGTAGCCATATCTCGGTCGTTCCTGCCGGCGGACCCGTGCCAGGGTGCCGTCGAGGCTGTCGCCGAACCAGTTCAAGAGGAGGAGCGGAAGGACGAGTGGCAGCGCGGCGCCTCCGGCCCAGAAGGCCGCTCCGATGCCCGCCATCGCGATCGCCCCGATCGCGGTCAGATGATCCGAATTGACCCAGAGCGGCAGGCCGTCGGCCATTCGGACGAGCAGACGTTTTTCTGCACCGGCGAGAACGCTGGTGTGCTCTCTGACCATACGAAATTCCACGGTTCCGGCTCCCATGCTTCTCAAGGCGCAACCGGGCGCCAAACAGGCTCACCCCTCCGTCCTTGGCCGTCTCTCGCGTTGGCGATACCCTTGAGACGATGATTCTCGAACACCGGGCCGTGGCCCCCTTTTTCAAGAATGGCTTCGTCCTGGGTTGTGAGCAGACGCGCGCCGGACTCCTCATCGACCCGGGGGACGATGTGGATCAGCTCCTCGAAGCGGTCACGCGGCACCATCTCTCGATTGACGCCATTCTGCTCACCCATGCGCATCTCGACCACGTCACCGGGGTCGGGCGCGCCAAAGCCGCGCTCGGCGCGCCCGTGTGGTTGCACAAGGACGATAACTTCCTCTACGAGCAGGTGGTGCAGCAGGGAAAGATGTTCGGCTTGCGCATCGAGGCGCAGCCGCCGGTCGATCGCTTCTACGAGGGAGAAGGACCGCTGCGCTTCGGGACCTTCAGCGTCCGCGTGCAGCACACTCCAGGGCATTGCCCGGGCGGGGTCTGCCTCGCCGTGACGAAGGACGGAGAGGAGCCGGCGACGCTGTTCGTCGGCGACACGCTGTTTGCGGGTTCGATTGGACGCACCGATCTGCCCGGAGGAGATTTGCCGACGCTGCTGCGATCGATTCGCGAGGTGTTGTTCGGCTATCCCGACGATACGGTGGTGTGGTCCGGCCATGGCGACCAGACGACGATCGGCCGCGAACGGCGGACCAACCCGTTCCTAACCTGATTTTTCGACGATCAGATCGACGCGTCCGACCCCCAGCTTGTCGCCGTGCTTGAGCGTCGCCCGCGTCGCGCGTTCGCCGTTGACGAACGTGCCGTTGGTGCTGTCCAGGTCCACGACTTCGAGCTCCGTCGCGCCTGCGGTCAACCGGCAGTGCAGGCGTGAGACCAGCGACGCATCCACGATGAAGTCCGCCCGCGGCGCGCGGCCGACCGTCTTGATGCTGCCGGGGAGAATGCGAAACAGGAATGGGGATTCGGCGGTGTCGTCAGTCTTGAGCAGCCACATGCCTGGTTACCGCGCCGCCGCGCCGAGGAGATCCTTGACCCGCGCGTGCACGACGTCGCCGTCCTTCGTCAGCAGTGTCTCCCTGGTGATCTCATCCGCAGGGTCGATTTCGATCGCGCCCTTCGCCGCGCCTTCCTTGCCGAGCAGGTGCGCGAGGAATGTCGTGATGTTCTTCGAATACATCTGGCTCGCGTGGTTGGGCACGAGCGCCGGGGGATTCGAGGGGCCGAGGATGGTGATGCCTTTGTAGATGACGACCTCGTCGGGCCGGGTCAGCTCGCAGTTGCCGCCGCGCTCCGCCGCGAGATCGACGACAACCGATCCGGGCGCCATCCCGTCCACCATCTCCGCGGTGATCAGGATTGGCGCCTTCTTGCCGGGGATCAGCGCCGTCGTGACGACAACGTCGCTGCCGGCGACGACCTTGAGCATCATCTCGCGCTGGCGGCGGTAGAACGCCTCGTCCTGCGCCTTGGCGTAGCCGCCCTTGTCTTCCGAATCGCCGGTTTCGAGCGGCATCTCGACGAAGCGCGCGCCAAGACTCTGTACTTGTTCCTTGACCGCTGGGCGCACGTCGTACGCCTCGACGCGGGCGCCAAGGCGGCGCGCCGTGGCGATTGCCTGCAGTCCGGCCACGCCCGCGCCGACGATGAAGGCGCGTGCCGCTGTCAGGGTGCCGGCCGCGGTCATCAGCATCGGAAACATCCGCGGCAGGTGATTCGCGGCCAGCAGGACGCCTTTGTACCCGGCGATCGTGGCCATCGACGACAGCGCATCCATGCTCTGCGCGCGGGTGATGCGCGGCATCAGTTCCATCGAGAACGAGGTGACGCCGGCCTGTGCGAGCGCCCGAATGGCGTCCGGCTCGCCGAGCGGATCGGCGAAGCCGATGACCACCTGCCCGCGGCGTAGACGGGAGGGCTCGGAGGGTACGGACCGTACCTGGAGAAGGATGTCGGCCGTAGAGAACACGCTGTCCCGTGACGCCACGGTCGCGCCCGCCTGCTCGTACGCCGCAGCCGTGAACCCGGCAGCGAGCCCCGCATCCTGCTCGACGACGACTTCGAGGCCGCTCTTCTTCAGGCCCGCGGCGGCCGAGGGAGTCAGGGCCACCCGGTGCTCGCCGGGCCACATTTCGCGTGGGACGCCGACTTTCATGGGGGGAGTCTAACCGATCTTCCTTATCCATTCGGCGATGGCCGCGGCGACCTTCGCGCTCGCGACCCTGCGATCCGCGTCGGCGGCGCGGACGACCTCTGCGGGTACGACCTTCTTGCGCGCGCGCGCAAGTTCCTCCAGCCGCGCGGTTTCCTCAGGTGCGATGCCACGATCGTAGTCCGCCTGGACGATGAGCATCGGCTGCTTCACCTTCGGCACGACCAGTGCCGGATCGTACGTGAGCACGCTCTTGAACCATGGCGTGTCCGCCTGCCGGCGCATGGCGTCCGGGACGCCCTGCCAGCCGGTTCCGCTGATCACCGCCGCCTGGATCTTCTTCTGCAAGTCGATGCGCGCCTGGCGTTCCGCTGCCGGCAGGTTGAGAGCGCTGAGCACCTGCTGTTGCTGCTGAAGAACGACCTCGGCACCCGGCGATCCGCTTGCGTCGAGAGTGACGACGCCGTCAATGGTCTTGTCATGCGATGCCGCGAGCAGTGCCACGGCGCCGCCGTCGCCCCGCCCTGCCACAATGATGCGCGCGCCGTCGACATCGCGCCGCTTCGACACCCAGCGGACGACGCTCCTCAGGTCTTCGGCGTAGTCCGCAAGGGTGGCCGTCTCCGTGCGGCCGCCGCTCTGGCCGCTGCCCCTGCGGTCGTAGCGCACGACCAGGTGACCGGAGTCGGCAAGCCCCTTCGCGATGTGCGCGAACACAGGGACGCCGTCGATCACCTCATCACGGTCCGCGAACGTGGAGGCGCCGACCAGCACCACC
>JANPCT010001067.1:0-3612 GCA_031431095.1 Acidobacteriota bacterium
CCACCGCCCACAGCACGTCGTCACGTTTCAGGCGCAGCGCGATCTCGACTCGCAGCGAACGGCCCAGGCGGATCCATCGACTCGCAGGAAACAACCGCTCGAGCCGGGCCAGCGTCTGGATCGCCGCGGCGTGGTCGCCCATCTCGTGTTCGCTTTGCGCCAGCCAGAACAAGGCCTCGTCCCGGTTGGCCTCACGCGGATCCTCCGCGACTGCCTGCAGTTCGACGATGGCGCGGGCCCATTGCTCGTCGGCGATGTAGTCCTTGGCGCGCTCCATGCGCTTCGAGTCGGGCGCGGCTGCGGCGGCGGTGGCCGCGAGGGCCAGGCAGCCCGCGACACAGATCAGTGAAATCCAGCTGCGCATCTTCTTCATGTCCGGCCTCAATGTGCTGTCCGAGTCCGCCGCCGCCTTGTCTCAATCTCCAGACGCGCCCGACGCGGCGACGACCTGCATCTTCAACACGAGGTCGCGCCGCGCAATCAAACGCTGCACCCGTTCGAGCGCCGTTCGATCGCGCGTGTCGCTCATCGACGCCTCGAGCAGTACCGTTTCGAGATCGCGCATGACCCGCTCGACGTCCTGGACGCCGTCCTGCACGGCCGCCTGCCGATACAGGCGGGTCTCGCTCAACAGCGTTGCCGCGAGGGTCCGTTCGTACTGCCAGTCTTCGGCGCGCGCGTGAGGATCTCGCGTTGCCAGGCCGAGGATCACCAGCTTCGATCGCTCGAGATGCTCGGCGCTGCCTTCGCGAAGCGCACGGTCCGGCCGCGCATCCGCCCTGTGAACCGCGACTGGCTGACGCGGTCCGTGCGCCACGCTGGTGGCCGCGGGGATTGCCTTGAACCGCGCCGCGAAGAAGACGCCGCCGGCGACGAGAGCGAGGGTCGCGGCAAGCGCGAGCATCGTTCGTGGAGTGGCCGATGTCCTTTTCGCTGGCGTGGCCACAGTGGACGGCGTGCCGGCGTCGGCGCCGCGCGCAGCCGCCGCGTCCGCCGATTCGACGAGGTGACCACCCGGCGCGGCGATCGCGCGATCGAGGCATCGCATGAAACCCGACCAGTCACCCGCGGCGGGCGTGTCGACGGCCGGCGTCGACGCGAGGGCGACGCGGACCGCGTGCAGATCCTCCAGCCGCTGCCGGCACGCGGCGCAGCTCCTGAAATGCGTCTCGACGCGGCCGCGGTCCACCGCCGGCAGATCGTCGTAGAAGTACAGCTCCACGTCGGCGGAGTCGGGCAGGCGACAGCCGGTCATGCGCCCCCTCCGGTCGTGACACGCGCACTGATCAGCGCGGCGCGGAGGCGATGCACCGCCGCATGGAGCTGCCGCTTCACGGTGCCCTCCGCGAGGCCGAGCGATCCGGCAATTTCCGACAGCTTCAAACCCTCGTAGTGTCGCATCGTAAACACCAGCCGCTGACCCGGCGGCAGACGCGCGATCTCGCACTGCAGCACGTCGCCGATTTGCCCGCCGTAAGCGCGATCCTCGGGACCCGGATCATCCGCCGGCGTGTTCTCCATCTGCAACTCCGCCTCTTCCGTGAACGGCGCCCAGCCCGCGGGCGATTGCCGCCGCTTGTGGTCGATGCAGGCGTTCATGACGATCCGGTACAGCCACGAAGTCAGCTGCGCGTCGTAGCGAAAGCGGTCGAGCGATCGATAGACCTTGATGAACACGTCCTGCGCAATGTCCTCGGCATCGTGATGGTTGCCGGCGAACTGATACGCGAGTCGATACACCAGCGCGCGATGCCGCTCGACGAGCGCATGGAACGCAGCGCCGTCACCGGCCGCCGCGCGGGCTACGAGGTCCGAATCGGTCGTCGCGCGGAAGCCGCCGTCCACTGTCGGGAATATGACGTAGAACGGCGGCGAACGGTTGATCGGCTCGCTGTGGCAGATTGCACACCAGAGGCAAGCTCCAGCCGGTATACTGTTTAGATGTCTCCTTCACGTTCCACCTCTTCTGAGATCGCCAACCCGCTTCGGCGGAATGTCGCCATCATCGCCCACGTCGATCATGGCAAGACCACCCTCGTGGACGGCCTCCTGCGGCAGAGCGGCACCTTCCGCAGCAACGAGCGCGTCGCGGAGCGCGCGATGGACAATACCGATCTCGAGCGCGAGCGCGGCATCACCATTCTCGCCAAGAACACCGCCGTGCACTACGGCGATACCCTGATCAACATCTGCGACACGCCGGGCCACGCCGACTTTGGCGGCGAGGTCGAGCGGACGCTGTCGATGGTCGACGCGGTGATGCTGCTGGTCGACGCCTCCGAAGGGCCGCTGCCGCAGACGCGCTTCGTGCTGCGCAAGGCGCTCGAGCGCCGCCTGCCGCCGCTGGTCGTGATCAACAAGATCGATCGTCCCGACGCGCGCGTTCAGGAAGTGCTGAACGAGATCTACGACCTCTTCATCGATCTCGACGCCACCGAGGATCAGCTCGACTTTCCCGTCATCTACGCCAGCGCCAAGGCCGGTACGGCGTCGATGTCGATGGACACGCCGGGCGAAGACTTCCGGCCGCTGTTCGATGCGATCATCGAACACGTGCCGCCGCCGCGCGGCAGCGCGACCGGGCCGCTGCAGATCCTCGTCGCCAACCTCGACTCCAGCGACTATCTCGGCCGCATCGCGGTCGGCCGCATCTTCAACGGCACCGTCAAGGTGTCGGACCCGGTCACCGTCTGCCGGCTGGATGGCAGTTTCAACGACACCAAGATCACCAAGCTGTTCGCGTTCGACGGCTTGAAGCGCGTCGAGGTGACCGACGCCGCCGCCGGCGACATCGTCTGCATCGCCGGGCTGGAAGACATCACCATCGGCGAGACGATTGCCGACGTCGAGCACCGCAAGGCGATGCCGGTCATCGCGATCGACGAGCCCACCGTCTCGATGATCTTCGGCGTCAACACGTCGCCGATGTCGGGCCGCGACGGCCAGTTCGTCACCTCGCGCCAGATCAAGGACCGGCTCGACCGCGAACTGCTCGGCAACGTCTCGATCCGCGTCGAGCCGACCGACACGCCGGAGCAGATGAAAGTGCTCGGCCGCGGCGAGCTGCAGTTGTCGATCCTGATCGAGATGATGCGGCGCGAAGGATTCGAGATGCAGGTCTCGCGTCCCGACATCGTGACCAAGGTCGTCGACGGCAAGGTCATGGAGCCGGTCGAGGACCTCGTCATCGACGTCGCCGAGGATTTCCAGGGGGTCGTGATCGCGCAGGCGGGGACGCGCCGGGGGACGATGACCAAGATGGTGAATCACGGCAGCGGCCGCGTGCGGCTCGAGTTCCGCATCCCGGCGCGCGGCCTCATCGGCTTCCGCTCGCAGTTCCTCACGGAAACCAAGGGCACCGGGATCATGAACCACATCTTTGCCGGATGGGAGCCGTGGCACGGCGCGATCGCCGCGCGGGCGACCGGCGCGCTGGTCTCGGATCGGGCCGGCGTCACCACCGCCTACGCCATCTGGAACCTGCAGGAGCGCGGTGAGATGTTCATCGAGCCGGCCGAGAAGGTCTACGAGGGCATGATCGTCGGCGAGAATGCGCGCGACTCCGACATGGACGTCAACATCACGAAGGAAAAAAAGCAGACCAACATGCGC
>JANPCT010001068.1:0-3732 GCA_031431095.1 Acidobacteriota bacterium
TACGAAGTCGACCGGCTTCGAGTCAGTACCGGCCTGATGGTCAGCGGCGGGCACGGCAGTCGCGGCAGCCGCCGGGGCCGCGGTGGGCCTGTAGCCCCGCGACGTCAGGAACTCGTCAATCCTGCGGGCCAGTACGTCGGCGGCAATGCCGCCCGGAACCGGCGGCTTGTCAGGTGGCTTCGGCAATGCCCCTCCTCGTGTCGCGGTCGCGCCGGCCGAGTCCTCCGCCGCGCGAACCACCGCAGGCGTCGTCTCGTACGCGAGGCGCTTGATGTTCAGCAGGTGCCGCGGCGAGATGTTGTCGGACGTGATGTTGCCGCCCCAGCCGCCGCAGCCAAGCGTCATGGCGGGATCGAGTCCGGTCGTCAGCCCAATCGACCCG
This sequence comes from Acidobacteriota bacterium, assembly GCA_031431095.1. Classification (GTDB taxonomy): domain Bacteria; phylum Acidobacteriota; class Vicinamibacteria; order Vicinamibacterales; family 2-12-FULL-66-21; genus JAICSD01. Next base: position 383 of record JANPCT010001068.1, read on the forward strand.
TGCGTGGTTGGTGTATTGACCACGATCCGGCCGGCCGGCTTCTTCAGGCCGAACTCGAGAATGATCTGATCGTTGCGCGAGTGAATCGACATGGTGTGTCCCATGCCGCCGTAGCGCAGGATCTCGATGCAGCGGGCGCAGCCCGCCTTCCAGTCTGCAACGACATAGAACGACAGCACCGGCGACAGCTTCTCAATCGAGAGCGGGAAGTCGCGGCCCACCCCCGCGAGCTCGGCAATCAGCACGCGCGTACCTGCGGGGACGGTGATGCCGGCAGCCTGGGCAATGACGATCGCCGACCGGCCGACGAGTCTGGGATTGGGCAGGCGCTGCGGTCCGAGCAGCACCGCCGCCACGGCATTGATTTCCGCGGCGGACATGAAGTACCCGCCATTGCTGACGAATTCGCGTTTGACTTCCTCCACGACCGGGCCATCGACCACCACCGAGTTGGGGGAGGAGCACAGCACGCCGTTGTCGAACGTCTTTCCAATCATCACGTCGCGAACCGCCTTCGGCACGTCCGCGGTCCGCTCGATGAACGACGGGGCGTTGCCCGGTCCGACCCCATATGCCGGCTTGCCGGCGCTGTACGCCGCGCGCACCAGACCCATGCCCCCGGTGGCGAGAATGACCGCCACTTCGCGGGCCTTCATCAATTCCTGCGTCCCTTCGAGCGTCACGGTCGTCATACAGTTGATGGCGCCGTCGGGGGCGCCAGCGCGCCGCGCCGCTTCGGTCATGATCTCGGCGACGCGCGCGATGCAGCGCACGGCGGACGGATGCGGGCTGATGACGAGCGGACACCGGGCCTTGATCGCGATGAGGATCTTGTAAATCGCCGTGGACGTCGGGTTCGTCGACGGGACGATCGCGCACACCACGCCGAACGGCTCGGCAATCTCGATCACCCTGCGGTCGTCGAGACGCCTGACGATGCCGACGGTTTTCATCGGTCGGATGAACTGGTAGACCTTCTCGGAGGCGAACAGGTTCTTCTGGACCTTGTCGGCGACCACGCCGTACCCGGTCTCCTCGTGCGCTAGGCGCGCCAGCGCTTCCGCGTGCGGCGTCACCGCCGCCGCCATCGCATCGACGATGGCGTCAATCTGCTGCTGGGAGAATTCCGCGAGGACGGGGGCGGCCGCCTTGGCGCGTTGCGCGAGGGACCGCGCCTCGGCTACGGAGGCGAGATCGCGGTCCGTCAGGGCCATGGACTACGCGCCCTTGGAATCCTTGGGCGCCTTCGGCAGGATTTTCTCGACTTCCGCATGCGGCCGCGGAATGACATGCACGGAGATCAATTCGCCGACGCGCCGCGCCGCGGCGGCGCCGGCGTCGGTGGCGGCCTTGACGGCGCCGACATCACCGCGCACGAGCACCGTCACGTAACCGGCGCCGATGTACTCCTTGCCGATGAGAATGACATTGGCGGCCTTGACCATTGCGTCGGCCGCCTCGATGGAGCCGATCAGGCCCCGCGTTTCCACCATGCCAAGAGCATCCACGCCCGAACGCTAACATATTGCTGTAGCAGCCACAACTGCGGTACCATCCGGCTCGATCTGCATGCGCCAAATACTGATGCGTTTCTCGCTCGTTCTCGTGGCCTGCGCCGCGCTGCTCGCCGGCTGCCGCGCCAAACCCGACACCGAACCTCCGGTCGCGACGCCGTCCCTGACGTTCAGTAAGGATCGGATGTCGATTGGCAGCGCCGTGACGCTGACCTACAAGTTCGTCGTCGCCTCGACTGCGTCGTTCGACAAGGACTACTGGGTCTTCGTCCACGTCCTCGATCCCGAGGGGGAGCAGATGTGGACCGACGATCATCAGCCGCCCACGCCGACCTCGAAGTGGAAGGCCGGCGACACCATTCAGTACAGCCGGACGATTTTCGTACCCAACTACCCGTATATCGGCGAGGCGGCCGTCCGCGTGGGTGTCTACGATCCGCCCTCCGGCCGGCGTCTGGCGCTCAATGCGCCCGAGGCGTCGCGGCGGGAGTACCTGGTCGCCAGGATGCAGCTTCTCGCCTCGTCCGAGAACATCTTCATCATGTACAAGGACGGCTGGCACCCGGCCGAGAACGACGTCAAGAACCCGCAGAACGAGTGGAAATGGACGAAGAAGACGGCGACGCTGTCGTTCAGGAACCCGAAGAAGGATTCGACCTTCTACCTGGAGTACGACGCGCGTTCCGACCTCTTCACCCCGCCGCAGCAGATCGTCCTGAAGATCGGCGACGCACCGGTGGGGCAGTTCACGGCCACCGCAAGGCTCGGGACCATCGTGACGTTTCCAGTAACGGCCGCGCAACTCGGCACCGCCGACATGGTCGATCTCGTCATCGATCTCGATCGCGCGTTCAAGCCGGGCGGAACCGATCCGCGCGAACTGGGTATCCGCGTCTTCCACGCCTATATCGAACCGAAGTAGGCCTTGGGATTTGGGCTTTAGGCGGCCTTGAATCAGCCTTAATGCTTTCCTACAGCCCAAAACCTGCGGCCCAAAGCCGGCGTATCCCACCTCGTCTGTAGTGTTTCTGGACAGTCCGCCAACCAAGTGGTAGGATCGCCCGTCCCGATGAATGTCTTAAAAATGGTTCGGCTTGCTGTCGCCACGTGTGCGCTCGTAGCGGCGGGCACCTCTGCCGCCTCGGCCGAGATCGTGTTCCTGGCTTCTGGCCGGACGGTTTCGGTGAAGAGCCACGCCAATGTTGGTGACACCGTGGTCCTCGCGCTCCGATCGGGCGGGGAAGTCACGCTCGACAAGGGGTTGATTGAAAAGATCGAGGCCGACGAGGTTCCGCACCCGGAGCCGGTAGTGGAGGAGCCTGTCGACGCGTCACCCCTTCCCCGGACAGCCGCGGAAGGCAGTGCTTTGTTGCGGGAGACGGCCTATGCCGGTCTCATCATGGCCGCCGCTGAAACGCATGGGGTGGATCCCGTTCTGGTGCAGGCGCTGATACAGGTGGAGTCGAATTACAAGCCGCGCGCGCGGTCCTCCAAGGGGGCGATGGGGCTGATGCAGTTGATGCCCTCGACAGCCAGGGAATACCGCGTGCGGAACGCCTACGATCCCGCTGCGAATATCGGCGCCGGGGTGCAGAAGCTCAAAGGTCTGCTCGACAAATGGGGCGGCGATGTCCGGCTGGCGTTGGCGTCCTATAACGCCGGTGAAGGAGCCGTCGCCAGGTTCAACGGTATTCCCCCGTATCGCGAGACGCAGAAATACGTCTCGAAGATTCTTTCGATTGCCGGCCTCCGCTAAGCACGCTGCGCACTCGCGACGTTCCCACCCAGCCAATCGCCCGTTAACCCCGTCTAATCCAATTAGTTGTGTAGAATTGG